>JAEUJS010000311.1 GCA_016792935.1 Archangium sp.
TCCACGCCCGCGCGCAACGTCTCGGCGCTGACCTCTCGCAACACCGGCCCCGCACACGCCTCGTCGACGTAGAGGCGAATGATGGTCGCGTCGTCTGCCACGCCGGTGAGCGTGAACGTGGGAAACGGCGTCGCGAGCATCGGCGCCGACAAGAGTGGAGCGTTCACCACCGGAGGCAATGGGCTCGCGGGCGGATCGCACGCTGCCAGGACCACCGACGCCGTGACGAGCAGTGCTCTCACTGAATGGTCACCTCTTGCAGCGAGAGAATCGGAATCAGGTTCTGCTCGGCGTCTTCGAAGCGCACGCGAAAGATGACGGGCTTCACGTTGTTCGCGTTGGCCGCGAGAGAGGCGCCCGGCGCGTTGCAGAACTCGCTCTCTCTCGAGAACTCGCCCGGGTCCAACATCGACGAGAGCCACGGGTTCCACTGCTCGAAGTCGACGAGGAAGTTGAAGTCGTACCGCACGCGCACCGCGGGTCGTTCGAGCACCAGTCCGTGAAACAGAATGCCGCGCACCGCGAGCTCTCGGCGGAAGTTGAAGACCAGCGTGCGCGAGTCGGGCGGCATGGTGAACGGCAAGAAGCGGCCGTCGGTCAGCGGGCAGGGCTTCACGTCGATGAAGGGGCACTCCACACCCCGCGCCCGCGGCGGCTCGCGCATCGATGTCTCGTTGACGGCCCACGCCGACGCCACGCGTGTCTCGAGCGGCACGTAGTCGACACGCCCGAGTGAATCGATGGGCACCTCGCGGAACTCGAAGGCGTGGCGCACCGAGCGCGAGCGCACGTCGCGATCGAACGTGTTGATGGGAAGACCTCCGCCGCGCCACGCGATGAAGCCGTCGAGCTCGAACTCGCGAACGGGAGCGACGTTGGGCTCATTCCACCGACCGAGCTGCAAGTCGGCGTCGGGAAATTGGAAGCGCCACGCGCGCTCCTCGGTGTCGACGTCGCCGAACTCCACCGAGAAGAAGCGGCGTTCACTCTCTCCGCCGGTGATTTGCTGCCGCACCACGGGGAAGGAGAAGCGGCCATCGGCTCCGGTCGTCGTGGTGTCGATGAGCTCGAGCGCGTCACAGCGCGTCCTGGAACCGAAGCGGTTTCGCAGGAGCCGCACCTCGGTGGAAGGCGTGGTCTCTCCCGACACGAAGTACGTGTCTTCGGGCAGCGCGCAGCCAGTCACGAAGTGCACCAACACGAAGTGCAACACGACGAACAGCAGCACGAGCCAGCGCGAGCGCACTCAGTACCTCGCCTTCGCCCCGAGGAAGGGCAGCACGGCGGGAATCGAAAACGCCGAACGTCGCAGCACGCGCGTGTCTCCGGCAGGCAGGGTCTCGTAGGTGTAGCCGAGCACTTCGCGCGTCACACTCGCATTGAAGACGTCGAGGAACACCTCGAGCGTGAAGGCCTCGAAGGTCCACGTGCGAGCGATGCGCGCGTCGATGCGGGCGAACGCCGGCAGTCGCGGCTCATTCGACAGACTGTCGGGCACCCATGCTGGCAACAGCGTCGCGGGGTCGAGCCCTTCACGCATCGCGCGGCTGCTCACCACGCCGCTCTCGGGACGCCCGGTGTTGAAGTGCACGCCGACGCTGACGTGAATCGCGAGCGGCAACACCACGCCGCCGGTGACGTGGAGCACGTGCGATTGATCGAACTCGAACGGCACCCAGCGCGCGGACGTGTCAAGCACGCGGCCGGTGGCGTCGAAGTCGATGACGTTGCGCAGCCGCTCACTGCGCTGGAACGTGTACGAGAGCCAACCGAACCAGCGGCCCTCGGGGCGTCTGCGCACCATCACCTCGAAGCCGTACGCGCGGCCCTGCGTCGCGGCGGTGCTCAAGCGCGAGCGATTTCCGAGCAGGTCTTCGAGCGAGTACTCGATGGGTCTGGTGATTTGGTTCCAGAAGACCGAGGTCGCTCCTTCGAAGCCGAACGGGAGCAACACGTCAGCGCCGACTTCGGTCTTCACCGCTTGCTTCAGCCCGTCGCGCAGACCTGCGAGGTCGGTCACGGGCAGGTTGAGCAACACCGTCGGCGCTTGATGCACCAGTGACGCGCCCGCGCGCAGACCGATGTCGTTGGTGAGCGTGTAGCGGGCGAACACGCGCGGCTCCGGCGCGAAGCGCATCAAAGGCCCCTGGGCCGACGACGTTGGGTGGGGAACCGGGCCTTCGTCGAGGAAATAGCCGTCGAAGCGAAAGCCGAGCTGCGAGGTGAGCCGTCCGTATTTCCATTGGAGCTCAGCGAAGGCACCGACGAGCGCTCCGAGCGTGGCGGGCTCCCGGAAGGACGCGGCCGGGCCTGCTTTGGCCGACGGGTCGCGATCGATCTCGAAGCTCGTGCTCTGCCGCTCAGCCTCGAGGCCGAGACTCAGCTCGAGCGAATCGGTCAGCGTGCCTTCCCACCGCACGCGGCCGGCGAACGATTGGCGGCCCATGAGGAATTGGCCGAACGTCGCTCCATCGCGCTCTCCGAGGAGTCCGAGCTTCTCGAGCCCCGCGGTGATTCCGACTTCGAGCTGACCGCTCTGCGTCGCGCGTCGATACGAGAGGTCCGCGCGGTGAAATTGCGAAGTGAGCAACGCGGTGAAGGTGCCCGGCCCGTTCTGCTTCACGCCGGCTTCGTCGATGACGCCGAGCACCAGCGCCCGCACGCGCGCTCCATCGGGAGCCGTCCACCCCACGCGCGCCTGGTAGTCGCCGAAATCCACCACGGGCGTGGGCACCGGGCTCTCGGGCGTCGAAGGGAAGATGCCCTTCGCGATGGCCGCGGCGAGTGGGCCGGCGTAGCTCACGCGCCCCGCGACGGTGACGTGAAGGTGGAGCGGGTCGATCGGCACCGACACGAACGCGCCGGCGTTCAACACGTCGAGGCTCGCGGTCACCTGCACGCGCGAAGAAGGCTTCGCGAGGCGGCCATCGATGGCGCCTCCGAGCAGACGGCCGAGCCGCGCGGGCAACACGCCCGGGAAGAAGTCGACCTTCTCGATGAAGTCGGGGTGCACCACGGCGGGACCCGCGAGCAGGTGGTACAGCTGCGGCACGCGCACGCCGTCGAGGAAGAAGCCAGTCGCCGCGGGCTGAGCGCCACGCACCACCGGGTACGAGAGGCCTGACGCGATGCTCGAGACTCCGGGCAACAACATCGTCACGCGAAACGGGTCGCCCATCGTCCCGGCGATTTCCTGCAGCTCGACGCGTGAGAGCTCGACGCGAGACGGGCCTTCGTCGCGGCGCGCGCGCACGATGGTTTCCCAGCCGGTGTCCACGCGCTCGAGCCGGTACTTCACTTCGACGCGCTGATTCGGTTCGAGCGTCTCGGTGACGTCGAGCGGCAGAAATCCCGCGGCGCGCACGGTGAGCTGCAGGACGCCCGCATCGGTGGAAAACGAGAACGTGCCGTCGGCGTCGGTCTGCGCGAGCACCTCGCCGCCATCGCGAAGGACGACCTCCGCGAGCGGAATCGCTTCACGGGTCCCGCGCGTCTCGACGACTCCGGAAAGAGCTGAGAGCAGAACTCCCTCTCCCTGCGACGCGGGGAGAGGGTCGGGGTGAGGGGCCAGCTCGACCTCAGCACCTGCATCGAGCGGCTGATCATCGCCCGCATCGAGCGCGACCTGCCCAACGCTCAGCGCGAGGACGAGCGCGAGCACGACGGATCAGCTGGCGAGCGTCGCGACGATCTTCTTGAGCAACGCCGACTCGTCGGCCTTCACCTTGCCGTCAGCGAGCACCAGCGTCCGCGCGGCCTGCACCGCATCATCCGCGCGCGTCTTGAGGAGCGCCCAATCAGGCTCGCCCGGCTTCTTCCCTTCCTTCACGTCTTCCAGCAGCCCCTGCAGCGCACCTTCGGGCACGGTCCAGCTCCGACCGAGCGAGAGGATCATCTGCGATTCCTGCTGATCAACCGCGCCGTCCACCCACGCGACGTGCAGGAGCAGCTTGAGCACCTCGAGATTGAACGTGTCCGACGAGTCGTCTTCCATGGGCGCGGCAACGTACACGCAACCGCCCGTCACGGCATCAGCACGGGAATCACCTGACGGCCAAAGCGGCGGTAGACGAGAAGGTCCGAATCAATCGTCGCGACGACGCCCTTGGGGAACAGCTCACTGAGCCGCACCAGACAGCTGTCGGCCAGGGACATGGGCACGTTGGCGTACCGACCCATGAGCTTCGTGATCGGCCCGAGCTCGTCCGACAGCTTCGCCACCTCGAGTGCGCGCTCGCTCAACATGCCTCGCAGGCCAGCCGATGCGCGCGAAGAGGCACTCAGCAGAAAGAACGCCTCGCTCAGCACTGACTCGCAGGTGATGACTCGCGCTCGAACGGCCAGGGCTTCGACGGCCCAGCGGTGGTGGCGATCGCGAGGGTTGAGCAGCGCGACGAGCGGTCCGGTGTCGAGGAGCAACTCTCCTCTCACTTGCCGTAACCCTTCAGATGCTTCTTGTTCGTCGAGAGGTCGGCCGGGAGCCCAACACCGACACCGACATACTGACTGACCCGTTCGACGAAGGTCTCCTCGTGCGCTTCGCTGCTCGCAAGCAACTCGAGCGCCTCTCGCACCAAAACCGAACGCGACACCCGCCGGCGCTTTGCCAGTCGGGTGACGCGCGCGCTCAACGAACTCGGAAGCTTGATGGTCCAGCTCTCCACGGTGTTCCTCCGCTGCCAGAAAGGTAATCCGGCAGCGGCGCGACAGCAAAGCCCCGAGAATCGGTCTCAGACGCGACGGCGGCGCAGGAAGGTCAGCACGCCACCGAGCGCCAGGGCCGCGAGCGAGACGTCGAAGCCCGTCGAGCAACCGCTCGCGCCACGGTCGGGCGACGCGCTCAGCTTGAGCGACGAGGTCGCCTCGCGGTTCATCGGGTACGCGCGGTCGGGGAACACCAGCTTCGCCTGCAGCTGGATGTCGTACTCACCATCGACGTCGGCCGTGAAGCTCGGCACCGAGCCATCGAGGTAGGCGTACTGCCAGTGACGCGAGGTGCTCACCACACCCTGCGGATTGACGACGGCCGCGCGGCTGCCAGCGGGGCGGGTCTTCACGGTCCACGCGTACTCGATGGCCGCGCCGTTGCGGTTGGCGAACAGCGGCAGGCGGAACTTCTCACCGGCCTTGAGCACCACCGCACCACCGGTGTGCACCGCGAACGAGCCGCTCGGGTCGAGGCAGTCGGCCGGGTTCGCGCCGTTCACCACCACGCAATACTTCGCGTCGCAGCCATCACCCACGCCGTCACCGTCGTCGTCGAGCTGCAGCCGGTTCTTCAAGAGCGAGCAGTTGTCCGCGAGGTTCAAGATGCCGTCGTTGTCGAGGTCGAGGTCGCAGACGTCGCCCATGCCGTCGAGGTCGGTGTCGAGCTGCGAGGCGTTGAGGCTGGCGAGGCAGTTGTCGAACGTGTCGCTGACGTTGTCTCCGTCCTGGTCGGCGTTGCAGCGCGCGTCGCTCACCGGCACGTTGCCCGGGTTCGGCAACAGCGGGCACACGTCGACGGTGTCGAGAATGCCGTCGCCGTCGTCGTCGGAATTGCACACGTTGCCGAACGCTGACGTCTGGTCGGTCTTGAACTGGTCGCGGTTCGGAATGTTGGGGCAGTTGTCGGCGAGGTTGTCGACGAGGTCTCCGTCGAGGTCGGCGTCGCAGCCATCGCCCATGCCGTCGCCGTCGGTGTCGAGCTGACCGAAGTTCGAAGCGCCCGCGCAGTTGTCGCACGCGTCGCCAACGCCATCTCCGTCCATGTCGCCCTGGTCGCGGTTGCTCGAGAACGCACAGTTGTCGTGGTCGTCCGACTTGCCGTCACCATCTGCGTCGTCGGTGTACGAGAGCGTCTTGCCGTCGTCGGTCATCGCGACCCACACCGAGCAGCCGCAGCCACAGCCACAGCCACAGCCGCCGCCTTCTTCATTGGGCGCGCCGCATTCCGTGCCCAGGCACTCCGGGTTGTCGATCGACTGCGCGAGGGCCGGCAGCGCGGTCAGCGAAACGAGAGCGAGTGCGAGGTGGAATGGTTTCATGACCTCCGAAGTGAATTGGCCGCGAACTCACGGTCCAAACACCGTGAGTTCATGTGGTTGGCAGCAGCGCCTTGAACTCCTTTTCGAGCGCATCGGTGCTGAACGGCTTGTGGAGCCGCCCCGTCTTCGGCTGCGCGAGCAGAATCGCGAGCAGGTCTTCGGGCGCGTAGCCGCTGCAAAACAGCACAGGCAATTCTGGGAGAATCTGGCGCATCGCGAAGAACGTCTCCTTCGCCGACAGCCCCGGCATCATGAGGTCGAGCACCACCAGCGCGGGCTTGGGGTTCGCCATGGCGAGCACCTCGAGCGCCTTCGCGCCATCGGGCGCTTCGAGCACGCGATAGCCGAGCCGCGCGAGCAGTCGACTCAACGAGCGGCGCACGAGGTCTTCGTCATCGACGACGAGAATCAGTTCCTGCCCACCCTCGGGAGCGAAGAGCGGCGCCTGCGCCGGCGTGCTCGCTTCTTCATCGGCGAGCACCGGGAAGCGGAGCTGGAAGGTCGTGCCTTCCCCAATCTCACTGCGCACCGTGATGTCGCCGTCGTGGCCGCGCACCGCGGAGTCGACGGTGGCCAGCCCCAGCCCCGTGCCGCGACCACGTTCCTTGGTGGTGAAGAAGGGGTCGAAGATGTGCGCCATCACTTCGGGCGCCATGCCGATGCCGGTGTCGGCGACGTCGAGGCGCATCAGGCCGGGCTGATCGTCCGTCGTGCGAAAGGTGAGCGTGCCGCCATCAGGCATCGCGTCGCGCGCGTTGAGCGCGAGGTTGATGAACGCGTTGCTCAGCTGCGCGGCGTCGGCGAGCAGCTTGGAGTGCCGCGCGTTGCGCTCGACCACCAGCGTGATGCGTCGGTCGAGCGTGCGCTGGAGAATGTGCAGCGCGTCGTCGAGCACGCTGTGCAGGTCGGCCGGCACGCGGTGCGAGTGGTCCTTGCGACTGAACTGCAAGAGCTGCCGCGTCAGCGAGGCGGCCTGCGTCGCCGCCGAGAGAATGGTGTTCACCGACTCCTGCGCCGAGGGCGCGAGCACCTCGAACTTGAGCAACTCGGAAGCCGACATGATGGCGCCGAGCATGTTGTTGAAGTCATGCGCCACGCCGCCGGCGAGCTGACCGACCGCGTCCATGCGGCTGGCGTGACGGAGCTTCTCTTCGACGAGGCGCTCTTCGGTGACGTCCTGAATCGCTCCCGACAACCGGCGCGGCTCGTGGTCTCCGCGCGTTCCCGCGCCGCCGTGGGCTTCTGGAATTCCGTGCACGCGCACGCGCCGGCGTTTTCCACCCGGCCGCTCGAGCTCGACCTCGAGCCGAAACGGAGTGCCCTTCGTCAACCCACGCTCGTGCGCCACGCGAACGGCTTCGCGGTGCTCGGGCACGAAGCGCTCGACCGCGCGCTCGAGGGTCGGCTCGAACTCGCGCTCACTGACGCCGAAGATGCGGAAGGTCTCACTGGTCCACACCAGGGTGCGCGTCGCGCCGTCGTATTCCCAACCGCCGACGTCGGTGACGGCCTGCGTGCGCTCGAGGAACCGCTTCTGCCGCTCGAGGTCGCGCACCACGGAATGTTGCTCGGTGACGTCGAGCGCGAAGCCCGCCACGCCCATCAATTCGCCGCCCGCGCCGTAGACGGGAAATTTCGTCGAGAAGAAGGTGCGCACCTCGGGAGGCACGAGCACCTCTTCGAAGCGGCGACTCGGCATGCGCGAGGCGAGCACCTCCTGGTCGTTGGTGACGAAGGCGTCTGCCTGTTCCTTGCTGAAGAGCTCGTGGTCGGTGCGGCCCTCGACCGCCTCGCGCGAGGTGCGGAACGCGGTGACCCACGCGTTGCTGATCAGCATGTACCGGCCATCGAGGTCCTTGATGAACGCGATGACCGGCGAGTTGCGGATGAACTGGGTCAGCAGGTCGAGCACGCGGCTGGGCCTCTTACTCCACCCACGTCAGCGGAGCGGACGGTGTGTTCAGGCGGGTCACGTTCAGCTCGCGCGCGCGGCGCTGCCCATCTGGCGTCACGACCTCGACCTTGTGCGGTCCCACCGGAACGTCGAAGCGACCCGGAGCAAAGCCGCGCGTCTTGCCGTCGATGAAGACCTCTCCGCGCAGGAGCGCTTCGCCGCCGATGCTGATGACGCCCTCCCCGACTGGCTTCGGAGGAGTGCTGGCCTTCGGCGCGACGGGCGCAGGAGTTGGGTCAGCCCCGCGCGCTGGCTGCTCAACCGGGACGCTCTTCTCCGCTGGCGCGGGTGCCGGCGCGCTCGCTTCGATTTCCTCGACTGCCGGAGCAGGGCTCGGCTGCGCGGCACCTCGTGCACGGGCGTCGACGAGCCACTTCGCGCCACCGACTCCAGCGAGCGCGGCTCCGGCGATGACCACCGCGAAGACGCGCGCGCGCGAAGGGCGAGGCGCCGGAGTCACGAGCGCTGCAGGCAGCGGGCCGGGAGAGACGGCTGGCGTCATCGGCGTCGGCGTCGCTGAGTCGGCCCACGACTCCTTCGCGGGAGCGACCTGAGCAATCCACGCGGCGAGCGCGCGACGGTCGGTTCCCGCAGCGAGCGCTTCACACGCCAACGCCATCGCTTCAGCGCTCTCGTAGCGCTCGGCCTTGTTGCGCCGCGTGGCCTTCGCGATGACCGCGCGCACGTCGTCGCTGAGGCTCGAGTCGCTCGACAACTTCAGTTCCTGGCCGGCGAGCAAATCGACGAGCGCGTTCTCGTCACGCAGCGCGCTCTCGCCGGTGAGCAGCGCGTGCAGCACGCAGCCGAGCGCGAAGACGTCGGTGCGGCCATCGAGCGCGCCGCGAATCGCCTGCTCCGGAGCCATGTACGCCGGCTTCCCGCGCGCCACGCCACCGACGGTCTTCTCGAGCCGCCCTTCCGCGAACGCGATGCCGAAGTCGCTCAGCTTCACGTCGCCAGTGCGCGACACGAGGATGTTCTGCGGGCTCACGTCGCGGTGCACGATTTTCAGCGGAGCGCCGTCATCACTCGTCGCCACGTGCGCGAAGTGCAGGGCGTGACCGACGACCGCGCAGACGTGCAGCGCGAGCGCCGCGGGCATCGGCTTTCCGTTCGCGCGTCCCCACTTCGCGAGCCGCCACACGTCGAAGCCGTCGATCAGCTCCAGCACTTGAAACGCACGACCGGCCTCGACGCCGAAGTCGAGGATGGACACGATGCTCGCGTGGTGCAGGCGGCTGGTGATGCGCGCCTCGTCGAGGAACATGCGCTCGAACGCGCCACCATCTTCTTCGCGCGGGAAGAGCTGCTTGATGGCGACCCGTCGCGTGAAGCCGGCGTCACCGTGCGCGGTGGCGAGCCACACCTCGGCCATGCCTCCTTCGGCGAGGCGTCGCTGCAGCTCATAGCGACCGGCGAGGCGAGTCATGACTTGAAGCGCACGAGCATAGACCTCGAAGCTGATCACTCCGTACTCATCGCGGCCCACGGCACCTGCGGAGCAAGGAAGAGCTTCACGCCCGCGCCGTCGTCCGTGATGCGCGAGACGTGCGTGCCAAGCCGCGTCGAGTACTTGCGCCAGTCGGGACTCTTCGCCCAGCCGAGCTCGCCGACCCCGATGAGCCGCGGGAAAATCATCGTCTCGAGCTCGTCGTTGGTGTCGATGAACTCCGTCCACACCGCGCCTTCGACACCGAGCACCGAGCTCTCGGAGACACCGGGGAGCCACTGGGCCGGGTCCCACTCGAACGACAGCCGCGCGTCGACATAGCCCGCCCAGAACGTGCCCACGTCGCGCGGAGTGTCCACCGCGTACTGCATGTCGAAGTACACGCGCCGCGCCGGAGAGAGGATGACCTTCGCCCCGCTCTGCACCGCGCGCGTGGCGAGGGACGGATCAATCCAGTGCTGCACCACCACACCGGTCCCCGCATCGGCGTTGGCGAGCTCTTCCCAGCCGACGAGCTGCTTGCCGTTGGCTTCGACCGCGGCGCGCGCGAGCTGAATCATCCGTGTGTAGTCGTCGGCGCTGGTGCTGCGCGCCTCGTCGCCACCGATGTGAATCCACGGCCCCGGAGTGAGCGCCGCCACTTCATCGATGACGTCGCGAATGAAGCGCGCCGTCTCCGGTCGCGACGCGCACAGCGAGCTGAAGCCCACCATCGTGCCGATGTACGGCGGCGGAGCGACGCCATCGCAGTTCAGCTCGGGAATCGAGGCGAGCGCCGCGTTGGTGTGCCCCGGCAAGTCGAGCTCGGGCACCACGGTGATGAAGCGCTCCGCGGCGTACGCGACGAGCTCGGAATATTCGGCGCGCGTGAGCTGACCGCCTTCGGTGCCGCCGACCTCGGTGGCTGCTCCGATGCCGTTGAGTGCGGGCCACTTCTGGCTCTCGAGCCGCCAGCCTTGATCATCCGTGAGGTGGAGATGCAGTCGGTTCAACTTGTACCGCGCCATCACGTTCACCAGTCGCTTCAGTTCGCTGAGCTCGAAGAAGTGCCGTGCAACGTCGACCATCAAGCCGCGCCACGCGAAGCGCGGAACGTCGCGCACGGCGCCGGTGCCCAGCCGCATCGCGCCAGGCGTGAACTTCACCGGGAGCAACTGCCGCAACGTCTGCGTGCCCCAGAAGACACCGGCTGCGTTCGCGGCTCGAATCACGACGCCGCTGCGCGAGGAGACGAGCTCGTAGCCTTCGTCTCCGAGTGAGTCGTGCAGTGACGCGTCGAGCTCGAGGCGAATCACGGCGCTGCTCGCGGTGGACACTGGCCACTGCCACTCGGTGCCGCGACGCAGCTCTGCACCGAGGAGCTTCGCGCCGGGAAGCAGCGAGTCGTCGTTCACTCCGATGTTGCTGAAGGAATCGAAGGTGCGAACCCGGTTGTCGGGGAAGACTTCGGTCGGCGTGGGGAGCACGCGGTCCCACGGCTCGACTGATGGCGCCGGGGCGCAGGCGGAGAGCGCGCACACCACGAGCACGAATCCGCCCCTCGAGTTCATTCGAAGAGTTCTCTCACCAGGTCGGGCAGCGCACGCGGCGCACGCACGGGATGAAAGTAGACGGTCAACGCATCAGCGAACGCGCGCGCGGTGTTGCGACGATGCGTTCGGTTCTTCTCGAGCGCGCCACGCAGCATCGACTCCAGCGGGCCCGAGCACTCGTCGCGCTTCTCGCGCAGCGGCGCTTCCCGCTTCGTGCGAATCGACGCCGTCAGTTCCTCGATGGTGTTGCCGGTGAACGGCGGCTCGAGCGTCAGCAGCTCGTAGAGCGTCACCGCGGCGGCCCACAAATCACCCGAGCGCGAGAACTCGCCATCGAGCGCCTCGGGCGCGAGGTACGTCGGCCGCCCTTCCTTCACCGCGTTGGTCACTCCCGCGCGGCGCGTCAGCCCGAAGTCACCGAGCTTGATGATGCCGGTCTTGCTGACGAACAAGTTGTGCGGAGACACGTCACCGTGAACCAAGTCGGCGGCGTGCACCGCGGCCAGCGCATCACACAGCACCTTCACCAGGTAGCAGGCCACGTCGATGGGCATCTGCCGCTTGCGCGAGCGAAGGCGCCTCAGAATCTGCGCGAGGTCGCGGCCCTCGATGGCCTCCATCACCAGGCAGTGTTGTCCATCGAACACACCCGACTCGATGGTGCGCACGATGTTGGCGTGTTTGAGCGACGCCAGCGTCTTCGCCTCGGTCTCGAAGAGCTCCACGGCCTTCGCGTCTTTCGCCCGCCGCGGGTGGAGACGCTTCACCGCCACGTGCTCGCCAATCTTCTTCCCCTCGGCCACGCGCGCGAAGAAGACGTCGGCCGTCGCGCCGCTGCCGAGCAGCGAGAGAATCTCGTACGGGCCGATGCGCTGCGGGGCGCTCTCCTTCTCGTCGGCTTTCGCTTCAGCGCGCTTCTTTCGCCGGCGCGCGGAGTCTTCCGCCGTCTTCTTCTTCGACTCCGACTCTTCCGGCGTGGTGAGCGACTCGACGGTGAGCGCCGAGGTGAGCTTCGCTTGCGGCAACGCCTCGACCTTCTCCTTCACCGCTTTGGTTGCCTTCGGGTCGAACTGCAACGCCACGCCTCGCTCCGACACGTTCACCACCGTCGCCTCTGCCTTCACTTCACCCGTGGGGAGCTTCAACTCGACTTCGACCTTCTCGCGCAGCACGGGCGGCGGAGTCAGTGAGCTGGTGTGAATCAACACGCCCGTCGCCGAGACGTTCTCGACCACCGCGGGCAGCTTCGTGTCGGACGACGTGGTGACGACCGCGTGCGCCGTGACGGGATGACGAATCGCGCCGCGGCGTTCAGCGCCCTGCAATTCGCGCTCTTCGTCGATGGCGTCGAGCGCGGCGAACATGGCGTGCAGTTCGCCGAGCACCTGGTCCGGCAACAGCCCGAGCTTCTGGTCGTCGCATTCCGAGAAGCGAGAGAGGAAGTGGCCGCGTTCCTGGTACTCGAGGTCGCTCAGCGCGACGACACGACCACCTGCGTGTTCGCCCGCGTTCACCACCGCGGTGTGCACTCCGTCGTTGAACCGGTCCTCGCGGAAACGCAGCACGATGAACAGCACCGGGCCTTCGTCGGTCACACCCACATCGACCTGCAACAGCGACTCGTCGAAGGCAGACAACCAGATGTCCACACAGCGCAACGCTGACAGTCGGCGATAGCCGTGAGCGTCTTCGAAGACGATCGCTCGCTCGACCGTTTCTCCAACTGCGCTCACCGTCAGGAGTGTAACCAGATCAGCAGCCACCCTGCTGCTTTCCTGCGTGTCATGATGTGCGCGTGTCGTCGGATCGTCGCGTCACCGTCGCTCAGCTGAAGGCGCACGAAGACGCCGAAGACTGCTTGTTGCTTTCGCCCGACGGCATCTCGCGCGCGTTCAACGTCGCGATGGGAGACCCGCAGGCGTCGCTCTCGATGTTCCTGCGCGTGCTCGACATGAACGGGCTGCTCGGTGAGAAGGGCCGGCTCCGCCCCGAGGTCGGGCTCGTCTCGCTGGGAGATCATTTCGACTGGGGCCGACCGGAAGATCGCGCCGAAGCCACCGAAGACGGCACGCGCATTCTCGCGTGGCTCGCCGCGCATCCTCCTGATCAGGTGCAGATCATCGTCGGCAACCACGACCTCGTGCGCGTCGGAGAGCTGAGCCGCTTCACCGACGCCGACTACATCGAGGCGCGCGCGCTCGCCGACGCCGCCGAACAACCGCAGCAGGTCGCCGCGTTGCTCGCGAAGTACCCGATGCTCGCCAGCCCCGCGGTCATCTCGCGCGACTACTCGTGCTTCGAGGTGAAGCAGCGCGACCTGCTGACCAGGCTGCTCAAGAAGCGGCGGCTCAAGCTGGCGGTCGCTCCGAGCAAGGAGCTGCTGTGCATTCACGCCGGCATCACGGTCGACGACCTCTCGATGTTGGAGCTGCGCGAATACGACGCCCAGTCCATCGCGTACGCGCTCAACCGCTTCCTCGATACGCGCGTCGCGAAGTGGCAGGGCGAAGGGCCGCTCGATTTGGCGCCGCTCCACGAGCTGGGCTCGGCCAAAGACGGTGAAGCGCGCGGAATTCTCGCGCACCGCCCCGCGAATCCCACGGGCAAGAAGGTGGACCGCAGCAACCGCCGCTACGACCCGCGCAACCTGCCTGCGGGCATCACGCAGGTCATCGGCCACATCAACGACAAGAAGTGCCGCGAGCTCTTCGGCGCGTGGGGCCCGCAGAAGCCGCCCGAGTTCGGCGTGCTGCGCGGGCTCAAAATCGCCGGAGACACCGTGAAGTACCACACGGGCTGTGATGACGCCGACCGCCTCGTCTTCATCGATGGCGCGATGAACCAGGTCGCTCCGTTCGAATACGAGCTGTACGACCTCGAGCTGCGGCAGCGTCTGATTCTCAGATGAGGCCGCTTCGCTATTCCATCAACATCACGCTCGACGGGTGCGCTGACCACCGCGCTGGAGTTCCGACCGAAGAGACGCACCTCCACGCGGCGCGCGGCATCGCCGAGTCCGATGCGTTGCTGCTGGGGCGCACGACGTACGAGCTGATGGAATCAGGCTGGCGAAATCCAAATCCCGCGATGCCCGAGTCGCTGCGGGAGTTCGCCAGCATCATGAACGCCGCGAAGAAGTACGTCGTGTCGACCACGCTGAAGAGCGTCGACTGGACGGGCGCCGAGCTCATCACCGGTGACCTGGCGACACGGGTGCGCGAGCTGAAGAGCAAGAACGGAAGGGGCCTCGCGACCGGTGGCGTCACGTTGCCGCTCGCGCTCGCGAAGCTGGGGCTCATCGACGAATACGAGTTCGTCGTGCATCCGCGCATCGCAGGTCACGGCCCGACGGTGCTCGCAGGGCTCTCGCAGTACGTCGACCTGAAGCTCGTGGGGCGCACTGACTTCGCGGGCGGGCTCTTCGCAGTTCGCTACGTCCCGAAATAGCCGTCACTTCCCGAGCGGGCGGAAGGACTGCTTCGCGAGGTACTTCGCGAACAACGCGAGCACGTCAGGCCGGAAACGATGCGACGCCTTCTGCGTCAGCACCTCGAGCGCTGCTTCTTTCGTCATCGGCTCCGGGCGCGACGGACTCGCCGAGGTCAACGATTCCCACGCGCGACACAACGCCAGCACCGCGCCGAGCGAGCCGATGGTGGCGTTGAGGCCGAGCGTGCCCGGGAATTCGCGTGTGCCCCAGTCGAGGTCTTGCTCGCTCACCATCGCCGACCACGCCGTCGCGCCGGGCTTGTCACCCAGCTTCAAGAAGGGCCAGCGCACCGAAATCTTCCGCGCCGTCGCGACGTCAGCCTGTTCCGCGTCGCTCAACTTTCCGGCGTGCGCGAACGTGTCGTCCTTCAAGTCGAAGTTGCCGACGTCGGCGAAGAACGCCCACGTGCCGAGGTCTTCGATTTGCTGATGCTGCAGCCCCAGCTCCGCGGCGAAGCCCATGGCGATGATGGCCACGTTCGCCGCGTGGAACACCTCGGCGTTGCGATCGAACGTGCGCGGCACCAACCCGCAGAAGCGCACGTGGCGTGACGACATCGCCGCCGCCAACTCGTGGAACAGCGCGCTGGTGTCGGGCATCGGCGCGCGCGGGTTGGTCTTTCGTTCCTGGAACCACGCGCGGAACGAGAGCACCAGGTCGACGTAGCGAATCATCGCCTCGCGCGAGAAGTCGGTCATCGGCGGCACGCGCGGCGGCAGCTTCGCGGGCTTCGGCATCGCTCCATTCGACGACACCAGCGTCACCGCGTTGAGCTCGATGCCTTCCGCGTTCGAGCCCGCGGCCAGCCAGCGCACGAGCAGCTCGAGCTCGGCGCGTGGAGGTTGCCGCGTGAACGTGAAGCCGCCGATGGCGCGCGCGCCGAACGCCTTGAGGATGCGGTCCACCGCGAGGTCGGCGCCGTCGTTCACCGGAGCGCCATTCACCGTCAGCGTCGGGCTGCACGCGACGACGGCCTGCGCGCCCGCGGGGAGCAGCGCCGCCAGCGTCTTCGACAAACGCGTGAACGCCGGGTCGAAGCTCGCGCTGTCGAGCTCGACGAGTCGCGACGCTCCGGCGAGGGCCGCGAGGTCGATGAGCACGTCGCGCCAGCCGGGCGGGTTGCGGTCCCACCGGCGGGTCTCGCTGACGTGCGAGGCGTGGTGCTCGACCAGCTCCGCGGAGCGCACGTGACGGTCGGCCGCTTGCCGCACGACGTCGGCCTGCGAGCTGTCTTCGGCAATCTGACGCATCAGCTGCGCCGCCTGCGGCGACTTCATCACCGCGAGCGCCTCGAGCACGTCGACCTTGCGTTGATCTGCCTTCGCGCGCCCCAGCAGCGGAGCACGCGCCAACACTTCCTTCGTCACCGCCTCGAACGCCGCGGGCGAGGTGGACTGACCAACCGCCACCCACATCGCGCGACGCTCGTTCTCAGACCAGGCGCCCGAGCTCGACGGAGCGAGCACGCCTTCGAGCGCGCTGAACACGCGGTCGGGGAAGTGTTTGCCGAGCAGCTGAATGGCGTGCAGCCGCGTCTCGGCCGCTTCGGGCGCGTTCTGGTCTTCCGTCACCGCCGCGCACACCAGCTTGAAGCCCTCATCGCTGCCTGCACGCGCGAGGCCGCTCAACACTTCGCGCCGCCGTGAAGGGTCGAGCCGCGAGAGCATCTCGCGCATCACGGTGACGCGCGCTCCGACCTTGCCCTTCTCGAGGCAGTAGGTGAGCTCCATCAGCCGGCGAGGACGCTTGGGCTGCAGGCGCTCGAGGAACGGAGCGGGATTCTGCGCAGCCAGCCCCGCGAGGCCGGGCAAAATTGCGTCGCGCGACGCGGCGAGGTCGAGGTTCTCGAACAGCCCCAACCACAGCTCGGCGAACGCGGGGCCGAAGTAGGGAATCAAACGGCCCAGCCCCTCGACGTCACTCGGAGGTGCTTCCCGCAGCCGCAGCGAGATGCGCCGCGCTTGATCAGCCGTGGCGAAGATGGACAACGCGTACTCGTAGACCCACTTGTGCTGCGCGTCGGTGTTCGCGCCGAGCTTGAGCCGCTCGAGCAACGACGCGAGCGGGCCCCACGCCTCGGCCATGAAGAGACCGTCGACCGCCCCTGCCACGCGCTCGGACAGCAGCGGCTCCGCCTCGATGATCTTCATCAGGCGATGCACGTGACCGGGGTACCGCACCAGCAGCTGCACGCCTTCGTCGCGCTCGAACTCGCGGAGCAGCGGTTCGATTTCGGCGGGCGAGGCGATGGCGCCGCTGTCGGCTTCGTAGAGCCGCATCGCGCTGGCGTCGGCCATCACCATCGCGGCGCGCGCCTCAGGCGTGTTCAGCACCGGCGCGGGAGGAGCACTCGGCGCGGGCACGAAGGCTTGATTCACTCCGGAGCGTGACGGCGGCGCGGGCAGTGGCTGCGTGATGCGCGAGGCCTGCGTGCCCGGCGTCAGATTCGCGCTCGTGCCCGGGGTGAGATTGGCGCGCGTGCCCGGGGTGAGATTGCCGCGGGTGCCCGGCGTGAGATTGGCGCGCGTACCCGGCGTGAGATTCGACGTCAGATCAGCAAATGACTCTGGTGGGCGCGTTCCCGGAGTGAGGTTGCTGCGCGTGCCGGGCGTCAAATTGGCGCGCGTGCCCGGCGTGAGATTCGAGAGGAGGTTCGGCGAGCTCGGCCTCTTGAGCGAGTCGTACATCACGCCCGAAGCGCTGGTGCCGACGGTGATCTTCATGCCGCCGGCGTCGTCTTCCTTCTCGGGCTCGACGGCTTCGGGCTCGTCAGGCTCACCGAGCACCACCGAGAAGCCGCCGGTCTTCGATTGCTTGAACTTGTTCGCGGACGCGGAAGGTGGAGCCGGAGCCGGCTTCGCCGCGGGCGCAGCGGGCGCAGGTGGAGCCGAGGGCTTCGCCTTGAAGCTCCCCGAGTCGTTCAGGTCCGAGAAGAACTGATCGAACAACACGTCAGCGCGCGACGGCTTCGCTGCGCCAGGAGCCCCGGGAGAAGCGGGAGGCGGAGCCGACGGCGGCGGAGGCAGTGACTGCGTCGACGAACGCGCGACCTGCGACGGTGACGCAGCGGGCGGAGAGAACGCCGGGTTGTTTCCGGTGTTCCCCTTCACCGGCGCGGGCGTGGGCGAGTTGCCGACGGCTGCTCCAAAGGCGGCGAACGGGTCAGACCTCGCGAGCGGAGCCGACGTCGCGACGGGCACGCCTTTGGGCGGCGAGATGCGCGAGGGCGACACCATCTTCGCGTGCGGCGTCGCCATCACTTGTTCACCACCCGACGCCGTCGCCCCAAAGGGCTTGGGGCCCGAGCCCGGCGCCTTCTGCTGTTGCGCGGGCGGCTCTTCGTACTGCGTGGCGAGCGCGGCGAGCTGACGCGTGCCGACGCGATGACCGCTGTTGGCGACGAATTCCTCGAGCGCCGACGCGAGCTCGCGGCAATTCTGGAAGCGCACCGAGAGCTGCTTGGCCATCGCCTTCTTGACGATGTTTGCGTACTCCACCGGCACGTCGGGCCGACGCTGCAGCAACGGCACCGGGTCGGTCTGGATGATGGCGGCGAGCAACTGCGGGTCGGGCATGCGCTCGTACGGCCGCGTGCCGGCGGCAATCTCGTAGAGGATGACGCCCAGCGCGTAGACGTCGGCGCGAAGGTCGGCCTCTCCGATGATTTGCTCGGGAGGCATGTACGCAATCTTTCCCTTCACCGTGCCCGGCGCGGCGTTGGACTGTTGCGTTCCACTCTTGCTGACGCCGAAGTCGACGACCTTCACCGCGCCGTTGCGCGCGATGAGCATGTTGTCGGTGCTGACGTCGCAGTGAATGAGCCCCAGCGGTTTTCCCGACGGGTCGGCGAACTCGTGCACGTACGCGAGGCCTTCGCAGGCTTCTTCGATGACGCGCGCTCCGACGGCGAAGGGCAGTCGCTGTTCTGGAGCAGCGCGCAGGATGGACCGCAGGTTCGGACCATCGACGTATTCCATCGCGAGGAAGTAGGTGCCGTTCACTTCACCGAAGTCGAAGATTTGCGCGACCGCGGGATGCGCGAACTGCGCGGCCATGCGCGCTTCCTGCAAGAACATCGAGACGAACTCGGGGTCGTTCGCGAGGTTCGGGAGAATGCGTTTGATGACGAGCGATTTCTCGAAGCCGCCGGGACCGACGGCCTTCGCAAGAAACACCTCGGCCATCCCGCCAGTCGCCAGCTTTCGTACCAGGTGGTACCGACCGAGCTGTTCCCCTTCGCTCGCCATCGCGCGGCGGCATCGTAGCGTGTTCCCCCAGCAGCGCAGCTGCTGATCAAGTCGTCAGCGCCGATCACACGCGATGGTGCAGTGCGGGCGGACTCGACATTCGGGTGAATCCAGTAGAGAGGACTTGCAATGTTCTCCCTCGCGCTCTCGCTCGTGCTGAACGCCGGACCAAAGCCCCCTGGGGCGACGGCGTTGGGTGAGGGAAAGCCCTCAGTCACCGTGGTCGTCGATGGTCCTCGCGCCGAAGACACGAAGAAGACGCTCCAGTCCGTCTCGCTCCCGGTCGAGCTGCGGTTGACCGATGCCCCAGCGAGCGTGGGTGTGGGTGCGACACCGAGCCCGTGGCCAGAGAAGTTGGCGGCCGCTCGGCGCGCGTACGTGAGCGCCAACTTCGCCGAATGCCTGAAACAACTCGAAGGTGATGCAGCTGCTGCAGACCTGTTGTCGGCCGGAGAGCGACTCCTCACAGCGCGACTCCTCGCGTGGCGCACCGCATGCCACACCGGAGCCAACCAACCGCAACCCGCACGCGCGGCCGCGACGGCGCTCGCCACCTTCCAGCTCGCCCTGCCCGAAGACGTGGGCTCCATGACGCCCGACGTGGAGAGCGTGTTGGCTCGAACCATCAGCACGGTCAGCGCGGCTCCACTCCGAAAGGTGCGAGTGGAAAGCACGCCCAGTGGCGCGTCGGTCGAGGTCGATGGTCGGCCCGCGGCATGCACCACGCCCTGCTCCGTGGATGTGTTGGCCGGAGCGCATGTGGTTCGACTGTCGGCAGATGGCTACAGCCCCGCGTGGAA
The DNA here is from genome assembly GCA_016792935.1 of Archangium sp. Lineage (GTDB taxonomy): Bacteria > Myxococcota > Myxococcia > Myxococcales > Myxococcaceae > Archangium_A. The sequence goes on from JAEUJS010000311.1 coordinate 19,500, forward strand.
GTTGGTGGCCGATGACGCGCCGCCGGCGTTCACGTTGGAGCCTGCGTCTCCCGAGCTCGCTGCGAAGCAGTGGCGCGCGCGGCTGCAGCACGGTGAGGCGCTCGACTCGGAAGCGTCGGTGCGGTTGTTGTCGAGCGCGTTGCGTGCGCCGCGACTCGCGGTGGTGACGAGTGAAGCGGCAGCTCCCAAGACGCTGCGTGGAGCGCTCGCCGTCGATGGCGTGTTGACCACGCGCGCCGAGCGAGACGGCGACGCGGAAGGTCTGGTGCGCGACTTGTTGGTGCGCGGCAAGGTGGTCGAAGAAGCGCCGCCGCTCTACCAACGCTGGCCGTTCTGGCTCGCCGTGGGAGTCGCCGCAGTTGCAGCGGGCACGACGACCGCCATCGTGGTCGGCACGCGGCAGACGGTGACGCGCGTGGAGCTCTCGCCATGACTGAGCGCGAGCGCGAAAACTCCCTCTCCCTCAGGGAGAGGGGTTGGGGTGAGGGAGCACGTCCTCTGCTCCTCACGCTGTTCTTCTCCCTCAGCGCGTGCATCGAGACCCGCAGCGTCGCGCTCACCTTCGGCACCGACGGCGAAGGGCTCGACGGCTTCATGTGCAAGGACACGAGCGGAACGTTGCTCCTCTCTCGCGCACCGACCGACGGCAAGACGAGCCTGGTCATCGACTTCGTGAAGCTCGGCGGAGTGCCCGGCTGCCGCACCGGCCAGCTCATGAAGTGGTGCAGCGCGCACGACTGCTCGGCGATTGGCGGCAAGCGCAGCTGCGTCACCGTGAATTTGCCGCCGCCGTCGATGGCGCGTGAAGAGCTGCGCGCGGCGTTGCTCAACGCGCTGCGAGCGGGCGACCCCTTTCAAGCGACCGCCGACGCGCCCGACGAGTTCGTCCTCGTTCGCGTGGTGGGCACGACGCAGTCGTGTGACGAGGTCGCGCCGGGCGGAGACGCACTCCCCGCGTTCGACAAGTCGAAGCTCGTCGGCTGCGCGTACAGCTGCCCGGTGCTCTTCGACAAAGTCGAGCAGGACGTCTACCTGGGCTTCGAGACGCTCACGACGACGTGCGAGCAGGGCGTGCGCATCTGCAGCGATGGTCAGCTGCAGTGGCAGCCGTAATCACTCGCCGCGGAGGCGATGCCGCTGCAGCAACTCAATCAAGTGCGAGCGGTCCATCTTCGCGTGCCGCGACGCCGCGCTGACGTTCCCGCTCGTCAGCTCGAGCAACTTCTTCAAGTAGTGCACCTCGAAGCGGTTGAGCACTTCGGTGCGCGCGTCTTTGTACGTGCGGTCGGGGCCGGGCAGCGCGCCATCTGACGTGAGGGCCGCGGGGCTCTCGAGCACCGGCGGCTCTCCCATCGCGAGCGTCGCCTCGACGAGGTTGCGCAGCTCACGCACGTTGCCCGGCCACGCGTGCGCACGCAGCGCGGTGAGCGCGTCCTTCGAGAAGAGACTCTCGAGCTTCGCCTCGCTCCCGGCCTCGCGGAGGAAGTGCGCGATGAGCAATTCCAAATCATCCGAGCGCTCCCGCAGCGAGGGCACTTCGAGCTTCACGACAGCGAGGCGGAAGTAGAGGTCGAGGCGGAACTGCCCCGAGTTCACCAGCGCGCGCAAATCGCGATGCGTCGCCGAGACGACACGCACGTCGACGCTCAACTCTTCCGAGCCACCGACGCGTCGAAAGCGACGACGCTCGAGTACGCCGAGCAACGAGGCCTGCAGCGTTGGAGAGAGCTCTCCGATTTCATCGAGGAACACCGTGCCGCCGTTCGCGCGCTCGAAGGCGCCGGCGTGACGGCGGTCGGCTCCAGTGAACGCGCCACGCTCGTGACCGAAGAGCTCTGACGCGACGAGCCCCGGAGAGAGCGAGCCGCAATCCACGGTGACGAATGGTTTGCGGTTGCGAGCGCCGCGTTCATGGAGCGCGGTGGCGATGAGCTCCTTGCCGGTGCCCGACTCTCCTTGCAGCAACACCGCGCTCTCGCTGCGAGCCGCCTTGTCGATGCGCGCGAGCAAGGTGCGCATCACCGGCGACTGACCTTTGAGCGGCCCCAGGGTGTCGCCTTCCGACAGCTCGACGCTGCCGGTCTTGCCGCTGCCGACTTCGATTTGCGTGTGGCCGAGCGTGAGCACCGTGCCGGGCGGAACGAGCGCTTCGGTGAGCGACAGCCCGTGCGCGAGCGTGGAATTGGTCGAGCCCAGGTCCTTCACCGCGACCTTGTCTCCGCGCTTGCTGAGCTCGACGTGGAAGCGCGACACCGACGGGTCGCTGAGCTTGAGCGTGTTGCCTTCGGCGATGCCGACGGTGATGGCGTCGGTCGAATCGGAAACGCTCAGACCCAGGTCGGGGCCCGCGACCACCCGCGCCGACAACGTACGCACCGGAAGTCCGACGACAGCGATGGGGAGCGTGCCCTCACTCATGACGCGACTTCATAGCGCAGCGCAGAGAGCCGTCTCTGTCGGCTGTTCCCGACAACTGTCGGCTCGACCCGACAACGCAGGAAAGCCTGATCCGAGCGAAGCACGCTCGGTGCGCGGCTTGCTTCAGGCCGCCGCCATGAACTTCCACGCACGAGTACTCCTGGGCGCAGTCACTGCGGTGACGCTGTTGGCCTGTCCGACGAATCCCGAACCTGACGGCGGAGCGATGACCGGTGGAGGCACCGCCGCCACTGGCGGAGGCAACGTCACCGGCGGTGGCGGCGGCGGAAGCGCTGGCGGCGGAGATCCCTCAGGCGGCGGCACTGGCGGCATGGGCGGCTCCGGCGGCATGGGCGGCTCCGGCGGCATGGGCGGGTCAGGTCCCACCGGCGGCGGCGGAAATACCGGCCCGATTCTCCCGCGGCCCAACCACTCGACGCCGGTGCAAATCACCACCAACGACCAGGTCGTGGTGATGGTGAACCAGGACAGCAACTCGCTGTCCATCTTCAGCGCCGCGCAGAAGACGCGCACCGCGAGCGTGAACTTCGGCAACGACACCTTCCCCGTGTCGGTCGCGATTCACCCTGACAACGTCACCGCGTTCGTGGTGCTCCGCCGCACGGGCGAGCTCGCAAAGGTGCAGGCCATCGACACGGTGAGCCCGACCGTCAGCGCGACACGCGCGCAGGTCGGCTCAGAGCCGACGGGCGTAGCGCTCACTCCGAGCGGAGCCATCGCCGTGGTCGCCAACTTCAACGAAGGCACGCTGAGCTTCGTCGACACCGCGAGCATGTCGGTGGTCGGCACCGCGAACGTCGGCGGCAACCCGCGCGCGCTCGCCATCAGCAACGACAACGACACGGACGACTTCGACGAGAAGGTCTTCGTCACGCAGTTCTTCGGCGACGCCACGTCGGAGATGACCGACAACGGCCGCGTCGGAAAGGTGCAGGTCGTCGACCTCAACACCCGCGCCGTCACCGCGACCATCTCGCTCAACCCCATCGCCGACACCGGGTTCGCGAACACGCTCGCTGACGGCGGAGTCACCGCCAACGTCGGCTGCGGCATCAACCAGCTCTTCTCGATTGCGCTGAACAACAACAACAACAAGGGCTACGTGACGAGCGTGTGCGCCGCGCCCGCGGGCCCGGTCTTCAAGTTCACCAACGTCTTCGCCGCGGTCTCGGTGTTCGACCTGACCACCAACACCGAAGACACCGGCCCAGCCGGCAGCGTGGCGCTCTCGCGGCTCATCGCGGCGCAGGGCAGCTCGACGTCGAACCTGCTCGGCGTGCCCATCGGCATCGACTTCAAGCCCGGCACCAACGTCGCGTACGTCGCCTCGCAGGCGGGCGACACCGTGCAGCGCGTGCACTTCACCGGCATGACGTCGGGCCGCGGCCCCATCATCCTCGGGCCTGACGCGACGTTCGCGCAGATCAGCACGCGCGGCAGCGGCGGCATCAAGGTTCCGTTGGGCATCGTCGTCGCGCACCAGGCGAACAACGCGTACGTCGCGAACTGGGCCGAGCGCTCGTTGTCCATCATCGACCTCGCGACGCAGAGCCTCGACACCGACGTGAACTCCGCGGCGTTGCCGGTGGCCAACACGCCCGAGGCGCACGTGCTCGCGGGCCTCAAGTTCTTCTTCACCGGCACGGGGCGCTGGGCTGACCGTTCAGTGAACTCGTGCGGCAGCTGCCACCCCGACGGTCTGTCGGACCACATCACCTGGCAATTCGCCGCGGGGCCGCGTCAGTCGACTCCGCTCGACGGCACGTACGCGAAGAACAACCCGAACGATCAACGCGCGCTCAACTGGACCGGCATCTTCGACGAGATGCACGACTTCGAGCTCAACACGCGCGGCACCGCGGGCGGCAAGGGCGCCATCACCACCGGCACGCCTCCGGCCGACGTGGTGTTCAACTTGACCAACGGCGTGTCGCTCGACGCGGGCGTCACCAACATCACGCGCAACGACTTCCTCTCGGGTTCGACGAAGGCGGTCGTCGCTTCGGTCGCGGCCATCAAGGACTGGGATGAGATCGACGAATACGTGAAGACCATCAAGCCGCTGAAGGCGCCGCGCGGCGGCAACACCGGAGACATCGGCATGGGCCGCACCATCTTCGTGAACAACAACTGCGCGTTCTGCCACGGCGGGCCGAAGTGGGCGAACAGCCGGGTGCCGTACACGCCGTCACCGGAGAAGAATGGCTCGCTCCCGGGCGTGAACATGTTGCCGGCCGCGGCGACGGGGCTTCGCACCGAGAACAAGCCGCAGACCCTGCCCATGGGTCCGCAGTCGATTCAGAACACCGACACCGCGAAGGTCGACATCGAGCGCGGCGTGATGCTCTTCAACGGCATGACCGGCAACGTCGGCCCCGAGCGCATCACGTGCGTGCTGCGCAGCGTCGGCACGTTCGACCGCATGTCCACCATCGAGCGCAAGGCTGACGGCACGCAGGCGCAGGGCATCAAGGGCTTCAACCCGCCCTCGTTGCTCTCCGCGAACGTCGGTGCTCCGTATTTCCATCACGGAGCGGCGCGGCGGCTCGAAGACGTCTTCACCCCCACGTGGAAGGCGCACTACCAGGCGGCCTCGGTGAACTTCCTCGCCAACGACGGCACCACGCCCGCCGAGCAGACCGAGATTCGTCAGCTCGTCGCGTTCTTGCGCAGCATCGACGAGACCACGACGCCGGTTTCCATCCCCGCCGCGCAGGACATCTGCGGTGGCTACTAACGAGTAGGTTCACGCCATGAACGCACGACTCAGCGCAGTTCTTCTCGGAGCTGCGCTGTGGTCGTTCTCGTGCTCGCAGTGCGGAACGTCATCGCTGCCTGACAGTGGCAGCGGTGGCGGTGCCGCGAACGGCGGTGGCTCCGCGGTCACCGGCGGTGGAGGTGGTTCGGCGTCACAAGGCGGCGGCGGTGGCGGCAGCAACGGCGGCGGTGGTGGCAGCGGTCCCTTCGGTGGCGGTGGAGGCGATGGCGGCAGTGGCCCGTTCGGCGGCGGTTTCGGTCCAGACGGCGGAGGTGGTGGCGCCGATTCAGGAACGCTCCCGCTCCTCGCGCGCCCCAGCCGCTCGACGCCGGTCGACATCACCACCGACGACCTGCTCGTCGCGATGGTGAACCCCGACAACGACTCGGTGTCGTTCTTCAACGCGATGCAGAGCTTTCGCACCGCGACCGTTTCGCTCGGCGTCGACACCCTGCCCGTCTCGGTCGCGCTTCATCCCGACCGCGTGACGGCGTTCGTCGCGCTGCGGCGCACCGGCGAGCTGGTGAAGGTGACCGGCATCGACACGATTGCTCCGGTGAGCGGCAATCGCGCCCAGGTGGGGAGCGAGCCGACGGGCGTGGCGCTCACTCCGCTGGGCACCATCGCGGTAGTCGCCAACTTCAACGAGGGCACGGTGACCTTCGTCGAGACCTCGAGCATGAACGTGCTCGGCACCACCGACGTCGGCGGAAATCCGCGCGCGCTCGCCATCACCAACGACTTCGACGAGGACGATTCCGATGAGCGCGTGTTCGTCACGCAGTTCTACGGCACGCCGACCTCCGAGATGACCGACGACGGGCGCATCGGCAAGGTGCACGTCATCAGCGTCGCGACGCGCACGGTGGTTGGCGTCATCTCGCTCGACCCCATCGCTGACGTCGGCATCGACGCGGGCACCGGCACCATCGGCTGCAGCATCAACCAGCTCTTCTCCATCGCGCTCAACACCAACAACGGCAAGGGCTACGTCACCAGCGTGTGTGCGTCGCCCGCGGGGCCGGTGTCGAAGTTCGGCAACGTCTTCGCCGCCATCTCGGTGTTCGACCTGACGACGCTGCAGGAAGACCGCGGCGCGCGCGGAAGTGTGGCGCTCTCGCGGCTCATCACGCAGCAAGGCACGCCGAACTCGAACCTGCTCGGAGTTCCCATCGGCATCGACTTCGTCCCCGGCACCAACGTGGCGTACCTCGTGAGCCAGGCGGGCGACGTCGTGCAGCGCGTGCACTTCACCGACCCCGTCGCGATGCCCCCGCGCGGCCCCGTGCTGCTCGGACCCGACGCGGTGTTCGCACAAATCTCCACGCGCGGAATCGGCGGCATCAAGGTGCCCATCGGCATCGTCAACTCGCACCTGTCGAATCGGGCGTTCGTCGCCAACCTCGGCGAACGCTCGCTCACCGTCGTCGATCGCGCGCAGCAGGCGTGGAGCCAGGACATCAACTCCGCTCCGCTGCCTGCCGCGGGAACGCCGGAAGCGCGGGTGCTCGAGGGAAAGAAGTTCTTCTTCACGGGCACGGGGCGCTGGTCGGACCGCTCGGTGAGCTCGTGCGGCGCGTGTCACCCCGATGGACTGTCAGACGGACTGACGTGGCAATTCGCTGCCGGCCCGCGACAGACGCTCTCGCTCGACGGCACGTACTCGAAGACCGACGGCGGCCAGCGTGCGCTCAACTGGACGGCGAACTTCGACGAGCTGCACGACTTCGAGCTCAACGTGCGCGGCACGTCGGGAGGCAAAGGCGCCATCACCACCGGCACGCCTCCAGCCGACGTGGCGTTCAACCTGACCGACGGTGTTTCGCTCGACGCCGGTGCGATGAACGTCACGCGCAACGACTTCCTGTCGGGCTCGACGAAGGCGGTCGTCGCTTCAGCCGCGGCGTTGAACGACTGGGATGCCGTCGACGACTACGTGAAGACCATCAAGCCACTGCGCGGGCCACGAAACGCGGTGCCGGCCGATGTCGTTGCGGGTCGCGCGCTCTTCATCAATTTCAACTGCGGCTTTTGTCACGGCGGCGCGCAGTGGTCGAACAGCCGAGTGCCGTACACGCCGTCGCCCGAAAAGAATGGCTCGTTGCCAGGCGCGAACATGCTGCCGATGACGGCGACCGGGCTGCGCACCGAGCTGAAGCCGCAGACCTTGCCCGCCGGCCTGCAGGTGAATCAGAACACCGACACGCTGAAGGTGGACCTCGAGCGCGGCGTGATGTTGTTCGACGGCGGTGTCGGAGACATCGGGCCCGAGCGACTCACGTGTGTGGTGCGCAACGTCGGCACGTTCGATCGCCACGCTTCCATCGAGCGAAAGTTCGACGGCGCACAGGCGCAGGGCATCAAGGGCTTCAACGCGCCGTCACTGCTCTCGCTCCGAGCGAGCGGCCCCTACTTCCACCACGGCGGCGCGCGCACGCTCGAAGACCTCTTCTCGGCGCCGTGGTCGACGCACTACCAGTCGGCGACAGGAGGCTTCTTGCCGTTCGGCGGCACCACGCCGGGAGAGCTCACCGAGATTCGGCAGATCATCGCGTTCCTGCGCAGCATCGATGAGACGACTCCGCCCATCCCCATTCCCGCGGCACAGGACATCTGCGGCGGGTACTGATCAACGGTCCTCGAGCTTGACCGCGAACGGCCAGGGCATCACGGGCGGCCGTTGGTGCCCGCGTCGAAGTCGACGACGCCAGCGTCTTCCGCGAATCCAGAGTCGGCGCCGTCTTGATCGACCGGCTCCTCGCGACCGCCATCAGCACCGCTGAGCGCGGGGAACTCGCTGCAGAAGCCTCCGCTGCACACGCCACGACCTCCGCAGTCGCTCGCGTCCCTGCAGCGCACCGCCGGGTTGCACGCCACGGCGCACACTCCGAGCACCACGGAGAAGACGACGAGACGAAGCGTCATGGCAGCTGCCCTCGGAGGAACACGGCGCCAACCTGCGCGCTGACCGCGGGCGCGACGGACACCGGAGCGGAGTCGGGAATCAGGAGCACGGTGAGCGTCGTCAACGCAGCGACGCCTGCTCCAATTCCCAGGGCGCTGGCCGCGACGGTGCGCTCATCGAGCGAGACAGCGCGGTCCACCGACGCCGCCGGAATCAGTCCGGCTCCATTTCGCGACGCCTCGAGCGCGCGCGCCTCGCTCAAGTTGATGAAGGCGAGCGTGGCGGCGGCGGCTCCTGCACCGACGGCGATGACGCCAGTCGCCACCGCGACGCCCGTCTTCGCCGATGACTTCGGAGGCTCGCTCTTCACGACGAGCGGAGCGACGGGCGCTTCCTTCTTCTCTTCTCTCGGGCGGGTCTGCGCAATCGGCGTGTCCGCGCTCGCACTGCCGAGGGTCTCGAGCGCGAGGCCGGTCATCAGCGCGCGAAACTCGGACAGCCATGCGTCTTCACTCGCGGGCATCGCGGACAACACCAGCTCGTTCTTCCGCACCACGGCGCCTTCCGCCGAGACGACGATGGCGAGCAAGGCGGGCGCGTCTCCAGTGCGCAACGTCACGGCGACCGACCAGCCACATCGCGTCGCGCGCGCGAGACCGGCGAGACACGCCACCTCGCCCCCGCAGCTGCGCGCTGGCACCGAGCTCAGCGCATCATCGACTTCGAACGTCGAAGGCAGCTCGATGCTCAGCCGCGCCAGTGACGTCAGCAACGCGGCGTTTGCCGTGCCGGGCACCGGAACCGACGAGCTGAGCGGTTGAACGACGACCCGCGGCGCCGCGCTCGCGCTGACTGCCACGACTGAAATTGCGCTCACAGCAAAAGCACGAAGGAGACGGTGCATCAGTGAAGACGAACTGTTGCACGCGAGACGTCGTGCGCACGATGTAGTCACTGCACGGCGCGAGGCTCACCTCACTGCAGGAAGCGCGTGTTCCATTGCGTGAGCTCCTTGGCGAGCGACGCGCAGTCTTTCGAACCGTCGCGGATCGCCACGTGAATTCCTTTGAGCTGCGCTTCGGCTTCGTTCGTCAGCTTGTTCTTCGCGCGCGCTGTCTGCTGTGACTCGCCCACTTTCTCACGCAGGGAATCCTTCCAGGTCGCGGCCTGGCAGTAGCTGGGAGGCGTGAACGCAGGCGGCTTCGGACGCACGACGGGCTGCTTCTTCTTCGCGGCGACCGCGCCGATCGGCGTGAGCTCTTCCGGCTCTTCAGGTTGTTCGGGCGTCGGCTGATCAACGACGGGCAGCTCGACCACCGGAGGTGGCGGCTCAACGATGACTCCCTCTCCCTCGGGGAGAGGGGTTGGGGTTGGGGTGAGGGAGCGCCACCCAACTGCACCAACCACCGCGACGAGCGCGACTGCGAGCGCGGCCATCAGCGGAGCGCGACTCTTCTTCACCGCCACGCGATCCGTGTGTGGAGCAGCGGCCTCTCTCCGCGCCGCGAGCGGAGGAGCCGCCACGCTCGTCTCCTGCGTGCGCAGCTCCCGAATGATGCGCTGCACGGCGGTGCGCGCGAGGTCAGCGCTCCTGGGCCGCTCGGCTGGATCCTTCGCGAGCAGCGACTCGATGAGCGCATCCACGCTCGCGGGCACCGAGCCCATGAAGCTCGAAGCGCGCGGCGGTTCCTTCTTCAAGTGCAGCTCGAGCAACTTCACGGGACTCTCGGCCTCGAACGGCAAGCGCCCCGTCAGCAACTCGAACGTCATCACGCCGACCGCGTAGAGGTCCGACCGCGGGGTCGCCGCGAGTCCGCGCGCCTGCTCCGGCGAGAAATATTCCGGAGTGCCCGCCATCAACGACGTGCGCGCGCCGGGCCGCGAGAGGTCACCCAGCGGCGCCTGCCGCGCGAGCCCGAAGTCGACGAGCTTCACCACGCGTGTGCCGTTCGACTGCAGGAGCAGAAACACGTTCGCCGGCTTGATGTCGCGATGCACGACGCCGGCCTTGTGCGCGGCCGAGAGCGCGTCGAGCACTTCGTCGATGAAGCCCATCGCGCGCGAGACCGAGAGCGGCGCTTCACGCGCGACGACGCCGTCGAGCGACTCGCCCTTGAGGAATTCCATCACCATGTACTGGCGGCCGTCGGGGAGCTTGCCGAACGAGATGATGTCGATGACGCCGCGGTGCTTCACCGCGCTGAGCGCCTGGGCTTCCTTCAAGAAGCGCGACGCCTGCTCGGGGTCTTCGGCGATTTCGGGCCGCAGCACCTTGATGGCGACCTTGCGGCCGATGAGCGGATGCACCGCGCGGTACACGATGCCCATGCCGCCGCGACCGACGACCTCCTCGATGACGTAGTCACCGAGCTGCATCCCGATGAGCGGATCAGAGACGCGTTCGCGTTCAGCCATCGCGCGCGAAGTGTAGTTCTCAGCGCCGCTTCAACAAGAGCACCGCTCCGAACACGATGCCGAGTGTCAGGATGATGGTGGCGCCGCTCGCGACGTTGAGGTGGTAGCTCGCGATGAGGCCGACGACCGACGTGCTGACGCCGATGACGAGCGCCGCGAGCGCCACGCCCGAGAGCGTCTTGCCCAGCATGCGCGCGGTGGCCGCGGGAATCACGATGAAGCTCGAGACCAGCACCACGCCGACGGTCTTCACGCTGACCACGATGATGAGCGCGGTGAGCCCGAGCAGCAGGTAGTCGAGCGCGGCGACCGGAACTCCGCTCAGCGCGGCGAGGTCGGGATCGAACGTGGCGTACGCGAGGCGAGACCACGTCGCCGCGAGCGCGATGAAGGTGATGAGCGCGACCACGGCCACCATCCACAAGTTCTGCGGAGAGATGGCGAGGATGCTGCCGAACAACACGGTCTCGACGTTGACCGGCTTGGCGTTCACCGAGCGCAGCCCGAGGAACATCACGCCCAGCGCGAAGGACACCGAGAAGAAGACGCCCGTCGCGACGTCGCCGCGCAATTTTCCGCGCCGGAGCACGAACACGATGCCCATCGCGACCGCGAGCGTGAACGGCAGCGAGACCCAACCGGCTTGATCGACGCTGACGCCGAGGAAGAGGCCGAGGCCGAGACCGCCGAAGGAAGCGTGCGCGAGGCCGTCGCCGAGAAACGAGAGACCGCGCTGCACGACGAAGACGCCGATGAGCGCGCACAAGCCCGCGACGACCGCGCCGGCGATGAGTGCGCGCTGCATGAACTCGAGCGCGAGTGGTTCGGTGAGGAAGTTCATCGCGCGTCAGTCCTCATCGGGCGCCGCCTTGTGGTCCTGCGGAGGAGCGAACGCCAACGCCGTGAGCCGGTCGTGCCCGAGCAGCTCATCAGGAAGTCCCCACGCCACGAGCCGCCCTGCTTCCAGGTACACGATGCGCTCGGCGGTCCTGGTCACCGCGGCGACGTTGTGGGTGACGAGAATCGCGGCGATGTGGTCCGACTTCGAAATTCCGGCGAGCAGCTCGAGAAATTCAGCGCGGCCCTTCACGTCGACGCCCGCGGTGGGCTCGTCGAGGACGAGCAGTTCCGGTTGCGTCACCATCGCGCGCGCGAGGAACACGCGCTGCGTCTCACCGCCCGAGAGTCCAGCGAGCGGCTTGTCGATGAGCTTTTCTCCGCCGGTCTTCACCAGCGCCAGGCGCGCCTTCTCGCGCTCGTCGGCGTGCACGCGCAGCGGCCACTTGCCGCGAAGGTTGGCGACGATGAGCTCGACCGCGGTCGCCGGAAAATCTTGAGCGAACGTCTTTCGCTGCGGCACGTAGCCAATGGCGCCGCGCGCCTCTTCCAGCGGCTTGCCGTTCACCTTGATTTCGCCGCGGGTGCGCTTCATCAACCCGAGCGTGGATTTCAAGAACGTGCTCTTGCCGGCGCCGTTCGGTCCGCACAGACAGACGAACTCGCCCTTCGGAATGTAGAAGGTGATGCCGTCGATGAGCGTGCGGTCGTCGACGTCGACGCCGAGGTTCACCACGTCGAGCACGCGCGGGAGCGACGGGTCAGGCACCGTGCCCTTGAGCGTTGCTGGTGCGGCTTCGCTCACTGGAGCGCCTTCTCCAACACCGCCGCGTTGGAGCGCAGCAGCTTCTCGTAGCTCTCGACGCCCGGCGTTCCACCGACCGGGTCGAGCTCGAAGAGCGGGAGCTTCGCTTGATCCGCCACGGTCCTGGCGGGCGCGCGATCGAGCTGCGGCTCGGAGAAGAGCGCGGCGGCGCCGGTCTTCTTCACCGCCTCGAGCACCTCGGCCATGTACTTCGCGGTGGGCTCGCGGCCGGGGAACGGCTCGATGACGGCGGCGAGCTCGAGGTTGTAGCGGCCGATGAAGTAGCCCATCGAGGCATGGAAGGTGACGACCTTCCGTTTGGTCCACTTCTTCTGCGACGCGTCGAGGTCGGCGTGCAGCGCGGCGAGCGACTTCTTCACTTCTTCTCCGCGCGTCTTGAAGCCTTCGGCGCTGGCCGCATCGAGCCTGGTGAACTCGGTGACGAGCACGTCGATCGCGGTCTGCATGCGCACCGGGTCGAGCCAGAAGTGCGGGTCCATCGCGCCGGGCTCTTCCCCTTCATCGCCGTCGTCCTTCGCGACCTCGGCGGCGGCGGCTTCTCCGACGTGGTCTTGCGTGAAGGCCTGCGGCTGGCACTTCGGAGCGAGCTCGAGCGACGTCACGTTGGGCGAGGCGGTCTTCACGAGCTTCTCGGCCCACTCGTCCATCGAGAAGCCGGCGAGCACCACGAGCTTGCTGTCGGCGACGCGCGCGACCTCTTTGGGCGTCGGCTCGTAGCCGTGCTCGGATTTTCCGGGCGGGAGAATCAGCACCACGTCGAGGCGATCTCCCGCGACGCGCTTCGCGATGTCGTGCAGCGGAAAGATGCTCACCGCCACCCGCGGCTTCGCAACGGCGTCAGTGGGCTTGTCCTTGTCCTTCGGGCAACCAGAGAGCGCGACGAGTCCAAGCAGCGAAAGCAACAGGGGCCGGAACATTCGCGCAGGGTACTCTCAACCTCAGCGTTCGCCGAAGATGTTGCGCGAGGGGAGTCACGGCCGTGCGTCTGTGGGGAGTGGTGGTGACGTTGGGGCTGCTCATCGTGGTCTCGCTCGGCGTGCGAACTGCGCGCGGGTGGTCTCCGACACAGCGTGAGCGATGGGAGGCGCAATGCGACCGCGACCAACTCGCCGCCTGCGAGGCACTCGGAGACGACCTGCTCTACGGGCGCACGGGTCCTGTCGATCGCCCGCGCGGAATCGCGATCCTCGAGGAAACGTGCTCACGAAAGGCGGGGCAAGGGTGCGCCATTCTCGGCGCCGCACTTCTCGCTTCCGGCGACGCAAAGGAAAAGGCGCGGGCCGAAGTGGTGCTGCGACGCGGCTGCGATCTGAAGTCGGCTGATGCGTGCGCGCACCTCGGCGACTTCGCGCTCGGCGCGGGTCGCAAGCAGAACGCCATCGCGCTGTTCCGGCAGGCGTGCGAGGGCAATTCCCGATTCGGCTGTTCAATGCTCGGTGAGTTGGCCTTCACGTCGCCGTCGATTGCGCCCGAAGAAGCAGACACCGCATTCGAGCGCGCCTGCGAACTGAAGGACGCGTGGGCGTGTTTTCGACAGGCGCAGTCGTTGGCGTGTGGCCGAGGTCAGAAGGCCGACCCCGAACGCGCGCTGCCCGCCCTCCGCACCGCGTGCGTGACAGATGGTTTGCCCGAAGCGTGTGCGGAATGGGTGCAGCGCGAATCAGCCGATGGCGGAATGACCATCTCGGGCAAGCCGCACGCGCGCGCGTTGATCGGCGCTGCGTTCGCTCGAGCGCAGAGTGACGACTTCGACGCAGCGCGCACGACGCTCGCCGCCTTCGATGGCGGACTGCCATTCGCACAAGCCGCGATCGAACTCAGCGCAGGCAATCTCGAGGCCGCGGACGCGTGGTTGGCTCGCGCTCCGAAGGAACAAGTCGAAGCCCGGGTGGTTCGCGAGATTGCACAGGAGCGCCGCAAGGGAACGCGCTGGCCGGACGCGGCGTGGCTCGGGTGGGCGCACGCAGGAATGCCAGACCTCCGTCAGAGCGAGTGGATTCCCGGGGAGAACTTCGCGCACTACCCGTGCTCGGAGGCCATCACCGAGACCATCGACACCGAAGCCGCTTTCATTCGCGCTGTGGCGAGGAGTCACCGCACTCGCCTCGACGAGCGCTACGACGCACCCGTTCTGAAGGCCGCCATGCGTTACGCGTCGTCGGATCGCCTGAGCGTCGCGCTCCTCGCGCTTGCGGTGCTGGGGGAGCAGGTCCAGAACGAGAGCACCGAGAGCGTCATCGTCTTCGAGAAGTCGGCGCGCGCGTCGTTTGCGGCGAAGCATGGCGGCTCGCTCTTCCTCGAGAGCGTCGCGTTGCCGTCGGACCTGCGGAACAGCGCAGCCTCTCCGGACGACTTCGCGAAGTTGTTCAACCTCACGCGCGCGCCGGATGAACGGCCGCTGCGCGCGTTGTTCGACGATTACGTGCAGCTGCTCGGGCCGGGGCGCGACTCGCGCGGTCAGGCGTTCAGCGCGCTCATCACGGCGACCTCGACCATCGACGTGATCGAACTGCCCGGGTGGCTCGAGCGCGGAGGCCACGATGCAGAAAGACGCGCAGCCGTGTTGCGCGACCTCGGTGCCCGCTACGTCAAGCGCACGTGGCTGGTGGACCACTACCTCGGCGCGGCGCTGCTGCGCGCTTCGCTCAAAGTGGAAGACCACGAGCCCACTCGGCGACTCGAGCGCGAGACGATGGATGAACTGAAGCGCTTGCGCACGGGTCCGACCGGCTTGAGCTCGCTCTCGACGCTTCCGTTCAAGTCTCTCGACCTCGACGCAGTCATCGACGACGAAATGGGTGAGCTGCGTCGACTGCACGCTCTGGCGGTGAAGCCGTGAGCGTGCTGATTCCGTGTGCGAATTGCGCTGCGGAGCTCGCGCCCGGAGCGAAGCAGTGCGTGGCGTGCGGCAGCCCGGCCATCGTGCTCGCTGGTCCCGAGCCGAAGGGCGGCGTGTGTGCAGTACACCCCGAGCGCTTGCACAACGCGACGTGTGCGCGCTGCGGCTCGTTCGCCTGCGCGGTGTGCCTGATGCGCAGCCGCGAGGAGTTGGTGTGTTTGAAGTGCGCTCCGGCTCCGCGGCCCGCGACGATTCCGCTCGAGAATCGTGAGCTCGGGCTGACCAGCCGCTTCGTCGGCACGTGGTGGGCGTTCATCGTCGCGCCGGGCGAGAACGCCGAACGCGTCGGTGACGGCCCGCTGTTGGGTCCACTCTTCTTTTCCTGGTGCTGCTGGCTCGTGCCGTTCGAGTCACTGATGGCGCTCATGCTGGTGGCCGCGCCGAACGAGTCGGTGGCCCTGTTCCTCGTGCTCGGTCTGGCGCTGACCTCTGTCGCCTTCGTCACGTGGTCGCTGCTGATGCCGCTGGGCGAGTGGGTCGCGCTGCGGGCCGCGGGAGTTCAGGCGCCGCTGCGCACGTTGATTCGCGTGGCGAGTTGCTCGTCGGCGCTGTGGTCAGTACCGGTGTGCGGCGTGTTTCCGCTCGGGCTCCTCGCCCTGCTCTTTCGCCTCGTCGCGGTGCGTCGCGGGCTCGAGCTCAGCTGGCCTGAAGCCCTGGTCGCCGTCAGCGCGACGCCCATCGCGCTCGCGTGTCTGGTCATCATGACGCGCGCCGATTTGTGGCTGTGGCTGTGAGTCACTCCATGCCGACGATGTAGCGGTACTTCGGCAGCGGCACTTCCGGCTCGGCTTCGGCGCCCTCTTCCTCTTCGTATTCCGGACGCGGCGACAACTTGCCGCGCGAGAACTCGACGTTCTTCACCAGCGTGCGCAGCGTCTTCACGTCGTCTTCGTTGAAGCCGGTCTCCTGCACCACCAGCGTGTCCAACTTCGCGAGGAGCTTCTGGTTGTCCTTGAACCACTGCACGTCAGTCGAGCTCAGCGAACTCTGTGACAGCGAAAGCCGGCGCAGCGACGTCGGGAGCGTCACGCTCCCCAACATCTCGAAGAATGACGACGTCTCGGCGAAGTTGGTCAGCGCGAGTGACTCCAGCGGGCTCTTCACCAGCGTGCGCAGCGCCGGCCCGAACTCCGCCGGCCAATCGGCGCCTTCGCTGTAGCCGCTGTCGAACTCGTCTTCCGGATACGAATCGAACGAGGTGTAGGAATCGGTGTCGTCGACGGAGTTCACCGTCCACTCCTCGTTGAGCCGCATCTCGAAGTGCTTGAGCTTCGGCAGTCTGGCCTTTGCGAGCGATGCGACAGCGTCGCAGGGCTCAGCGGCATCTCCGTACGACTGGCCCGCGAGACGCAGCCCGTGAACCGTCAGCGACTCGAGCTGCGGCGCGTTGATTTCACCGAACACGAGCTGCCGCACATCGGCGACGACCAGCTGCACCGAACGAAAGCGAGGCCACAGCGCGTCGAGCGGTCCGAAGTCGACGAGGTTGGGCGCAGGGTCGAAGTCACGCGAGGTCAGTGACGTCACGCCCTCAGCGCGGTCGTCGATGAGCTCCAGCGCGGTCACCGAGGGCGGAGCCTTCGCCACCACCAGCGCGACGGTCTCGGAGATGTCGAGCACTTGATCATCGCCGGTCACCTCGACCTCGACGCGCACCGTCTCGAGCTTCTCTGCGGCCGGTGCCGCAAACAGCGCCTCGAGCGCTTCGTTGAGCACCTGCACCGACTTCGCGTGCACCGTCGCCTTCTGCGCGAAGCCCCACTTCCACTTCACGCTCAGCGCGTTGCCGAGGTGTTGTTTGCCCGCTTGCCCGACGAGGTCGGCGGTGTGCTTGCGCAGCCACGTGTCGCACTTCGCGTCGTCGCCCTCGTTCAGCAACACGATGAACTCGCCGAGCGGTTTGCCCTGTTGCTGCAACCAGTCGGCGTACACCAACCACTCGGACGCGGGCGCTTCGAACGAAGGAGCGTTCATGGGCCGCGCAGCGTGTCACAGTCCCTCAAGTGAGAGTCACTCTCACTTCTTCTGGCGCCGACGCAGCATGAGCAGCACCCCCAGGAGCACGGTCACGTCGAGCGTCGCACAGCCACACCCGCTCACACCGCCCGCTTCCGTTCCCGCGTCGCTCGAGGTCATGCCCGCGTCGGTCGGCAGCGCGCCTGCGTCTCCGCCCTGAGGCCCGGCGTCGCTCGCCGCCGTGCCGGCGTCGGCTCCCGAGGCTCCTGCGTCCACCCCGCTGTCCGTGAGTCCGGCATCGGCGACACCGCCATCCGGCATCAAGCGCGCGAGCACCACGTCATCGAACGCGACGGCGTCGTTGAAGCTGCCGATGCCCACGCGACCCGACGTCACCGGCACCACGGTCTGCAGACGCACCACGCCGTCGAGCGACGCGGTGACGCTCGTGCCCACGCGCTCGAGCGTCACGTCGTGCCACTGCGTGTTGGGAATCAGCGCCACGCCGACGTCGGCGACCAACGAGCGCACGTCGTTCTCCATGCGGAACAGCTGGCTGTTGCCGCTCAACGCGCTGAGCATGAGGTAGTGGTAGTTCGACGGGTCGACGTAACCGAACACCAGGCACGCATCGGCGCCGCTGTTCAGCATCAGGTCTTCGCTGGTCTGAAAGCGGAATGTGAGCCGGAAGTCGTCGAAGGTGCCGTGGCGCGAGAGCGCGTATTCACCCAGGCCCAGCGACGACGGCGCGTTGTACGAAGTGGTGGTGATGGCGTAGCGCCAGTCGCCGTTGAACTGCGCGACCGCCCAGCGCGACGGCGTGAGCTCTTCCCAGTCGAAGCGCGAGCCGTGCGCCTGGTCGTTCGAGAAGCGATCCATCACCGGCACCACCGGGCCCGTCCCCTCGACCATCGCGGCGAAGCCGTGCAGCCACTCCTCGAGGTTGGTGTAGCCGTCGCCGTCAGCGTCGCCGTTCGGGTCAGCGGGCAACGTCAAGGCGCGCGTGTTCTGCGCGAGCGTCGGCCACCCACCGCCGTTTCTCTGACAGCGCATCGACCCGTCGCTCGCGACGCAGTTGACGTAGCTCCCGGTGCCCGCATCGACCGCGTTGACGATGCGCGTGTCCACCGCGTCGCGCTCGAGCGGTCGCGCTCCTGCGCGTGAGAGCACCGAGCTCAGCGTTCCACTCGCAGGCAGCGCCACGAGCCCCGAAGGCCACACCGGAGCGCTCGTCGCCTCGAACATCGCGCGCGAGCCGTTGATGAAGAACGTCACCTCGGACCACGGGTCGGCGAGCGGCCCCGGCGCGTGGTTGTCCGAGAGGAACACGCGCGTGCCCATCGGCAGGTTGGTGAGCCGCATCGAGGGCGACGCGACGCGCAGGTACACGTTGCCGACGATGGAATTGAACGTCGGGTCGCCGTCGTAGCTGAGCAGCTGCGTCGCGCCGAGGTCGTCAACACCGTAGACAACATTGTTGACCATCGAGAGCCGCGTCGCGCCCGAGAGCGGGTTGCGACCGAGGTTGAACGCGAACAGGTTGCCCTGCAGGCTGACGTTCATGTTCGGGTTGGGTTCGCCTCCGAAGAGCACGCCGTAGCCGTGCGGCTCGAGCACGCCGCCGCCATCTTCCTCGGACGTGTGAAACGAATCGTGCAACGGCTCGGCGAAGATGTTGTCGAGCAGCGTGACGTTGCTGACGCCGGCATCGACCGCCGAGTCGGACCACAGCGAAATCATCTCGTCGGTGGACCAACTGAACGAGCAATGGTCGATGACCACGTTGCGCGCGACCCACGGGCCCCACGAGGCGATGGACAGCGCATCACGGTCGTTGAACGGCGGCCCCGCCAGGTCGTCGCCGACGCGGAAGCGCAGGTGCTGCACGAGCACGTCGGAGGCGAGAATCACCAGGCCTGCGCCGCGAATCAGAATGCCCGGGGCCGGAGCCGTCTGGCCCGCGATGGTCAGATTCCCCGAGCGCACCTCGAGCGGCGTGGTGAGCGTGATGGTGCCCGACACTTCGAATACGCAGACGCGCGGACCCGTTGCCTGGAGACACGCCGCGAGCGTTCCCGCTCCGCTCGCGGCGAGCGAGCTGACGATGTGAACGGTGCCTCCGCGGCCAGCCGGAGTGTCGATGCCGAAGCCGTGCGCGCCAGGAACGACGGGCAGCTGTGCGACGGCGATCAACGTGAGGGCTCCCAACATGCGCGGAGCGTCCACCACCTCGCGGCGCGGAACAATGGTCGCGCATACACGCTCAGAATTGGCGCGCACGTCGACCACGTCAACATCGTTGACAACATCGTTGACACCAATCCCACTGAGACGAGTCTGGTAGGCAAGCGCGCGTGCGTTGGCTCGGTACCCTCAGCGTCGTCTTCATCGCATGCGCGCCTCCCAAGATGGAGCCGCCACCCGCGCGCGTCTTCACCGTGCAGCGCGGCTTCATTCGCGACCCTGATGGACGCGCGGTGATTCTGCGGGGCGCGAACGTGAGCGGCCGCCACAAGGAACCGCCCTACTTCGACTTCCACGACACGCCCGACTTCCGCCGCATGCGTGTCGAGTGGGGCATGAACTCGGTGCGCTTCCTCATCTCGTGGGCGGCGCTCGAGCCGACGCGCGACGCGTACGACGACGCGTACCTCGACGAAGTCGTGCGCCGGGTGAAGCTCGCCACCGACGAAGGGCTGCTCGTCTTCCTCGACATGCACCAGGACCTGTACGGCGTCGGGTTTCCCGGAGGAAACGGCATGCCGCGCTGGACGTGCGCCGAGGCGAACTACGCGAGCTACTCGCCGTCCTCGACGTGGTTCTTCAACTACCTGAGCGCGGAAGTGACGGCCTGCTTCGACGGCTTCTGGAGCAGCAAGGACCTGCAGGCGAAGTACGCCGCCGCGTGGGGCCACATCGCCGAGCGCTTCGTCGATGCGCCGCTGGTCATCGGCTTCGACCCGATGAACGAACCGTACTGGGGTTCGTTTCCGCCCGACGTGCTCGAGCAGAGCCGGCTCGCTCCGCTGTACCGGCAGTGCATCACCGCGGTGCGCGCGCATCGGCCTGACTGGCTCGCGTTTCTCGAGCCGGCGTCGAGCCGGAACATCGGGCTGCCCTCGAAGCTCCCGGCGTTTCCGGAGTTCGGCAACGTCGTCTACGCACCGCACTCGTACGACGGGGCGGCGGAGCAGGGCATGGGCTTCGACCCGACACGACGACAGGTGCTCATCGACCAGGTCGCGCGCATGCGTGAAGAGGCAGACGCGCGCGACGCCGCGCTGGTGCTCGGAGAATACGGCGGCTTCTCGGGTCACCCCGGCATCACCGAGTACATGGACGCGGAGTTCGCCGCTGCCGGTCTCGCTCGCGCTGGCGCCCTGTATTGGGACTACGGAAAGAACGACAGCTACGCGCTGCTCGACGCGAACGGAGTTCCCAAGCCGCAGGTGCTGAGCGCCGTCGCGCGGCCATATCCCGAGCGCGTCGCCGGTGAGCCGGGGCCGTGGACCTCGACGGCCGATGGGAAGACGTTCGAATTCAGCTTCACGAGCGACGCGAACGTTGAGCTGCCGACGCGCATCGCGGTGCCTGCGGGCAACCACTCAGCGACCTGCGAGGGCTGCACCGTGACTTCGGTCGATGGTGCCTTCGAGCTCACAGCGACCACGAGCGACGTGCGCGTCACCGTGACGCGCAACTGAGCGGTCCGTCTTTCGCGAAGAAGTGTCAACGTCGCGCGCCCGGCGTGACTCGCTTCGTCGCGCGTTCGAGAGTCGCCACATGACGACGACGCGAACGGCGGTCATCACCGGCGGCACGGGCGGCATCGGAGAACACACTGCGACTGCGCTCGCGAAGGCCGGCTTGCGCGTGCTCGTGACCGGTCGCGACAAGGCGCGCGGCGACGCGGCGGTCGAGCGCATCCGCAAGGCGAGTGGGCGCGACGACGCCGAGCTCGTGCTCGGTGACTTGAGCAGCAACGCCGGCATCGACGCGTTGGGCGACGCCATCCTCGCGCGCGCTCCAAAGCTCGACGTGCTCATCAACAACGCGGGCCACTTCGGCATGGAGCGCGCCGACAACGCCGACGGCTTCGAGCTGCACTTCGCGATGAACGTCGTCGCTCCGTATCGGCTGACGCTGAAGTTGAAGCCCGCGCTCGAGGCGGCGGCTCCTTCACGCGTCGTCAACGTCACGGGCGGCATGCCGTTCTGGGCGCTCGATGCGAACGACCTTCAGGCGAAGAACAGCTTCGTCGCCTTCCGCACCTACTCACGCTCGAAGCGAGCGTCCGATGCGATGTCGCTCGCGCTCGCGCGGGAACTCGCTCCGAGCCGCGTGTTCCTCAACATCGCGGGGCCGGGTCCCGCGTCGACGACGATGACCAACACGATGACCTCGGCCGCGCTGCCCTGGTACTTGAAGCCGATGTGGCCGATGTTGAAGCGCATGATGCACGCGCGCGACGACGGAGCGAGCGCACGCAAAGCAGCCGAGCCGGTCATCAGGGTGGCGACCACTCCGGAGCTCGAGGAGAAGTCAGGCGTGATGCTCGGCCCCGATGGAAAAGCCAGCGCGTTCCACGGCACCGTGCTGAAGCCTGAGAATCAGTCGAAGGTGATCGACGCGATCTTGAAGCGCTGAGCAGGTCGAGTCTCGGGCTCGCGAGCGAGACCGGAGATCATTTGCGGCCCTGAACGCTCACCCGCGTTCGCGTCACTCGTGCGTCCGCGTCGCTTTCGTGCGTCCGCGTCGGACTCACTCTCGTGCGTTCGCGTCACGCCTCCGTGCGTCTCACTCTCGTGCGTACGCGCGCTGCACCCTGCGACGAGAACCGCGACCACGAGGATCGAGCGCATGCACGTCAGCTCAATAGAGGCTGATCTCCGCGACCGAACGCGCGCTCGCCGGGAAACCGAACGTCACCCGCTTCGCCGTCACGCCAGCATCGAGCTCGATGACCGTCCACGCGGGAGGGACTGAACCGAACGACACGCCGCCATCTCGCAATCGCCGCGGAGGCTGCGACAGCGACTGCACCGGAAACGAATACGTGTGCTGCTGCGTGAGCACCGTGCCGCCATCTTCATCGAAGAACGTCGCGATGATGACGGGCGCCGAGTTCTCGAGCTCGCGCAGCACGACCGACGAGACCAGCACCGGCGCAGGCAGCTCGAGCGTCACCGCGTTGCGCGAGCCGAGGTCCGCGACGGCGAGCGCTCCATCGGTCAGCGGGCACGGTCTCGCAGGCGGACACCCCGCATCGCGACTGAGCGGAACCGTCGTACCCATCACCGGCAACCGCTGCGCAGCGACCACGTTCACCGTCGTGGAATTGAAGCTGCCGAAGGGACCGAACTCTTCGCCGAGCCGCTCCGAGAACGCCGCGCTGAACACCAGCTCGCCCGAGAAATCTTCGACCTGCCGCGCGTCGAACTTCATCGGCGCGCGCGTCACCGGCGGCGGACTCATTCCGTCTCCGAACTCGGTGAACAAATCATCGGCCACCCACGCCAGGCCGCCGTCGCTCGTCGTGAACTCCGCGCGGTGCGAGAGCGTGTCGCCCGCGTCCTCCGCGTCCTCCACCGCAAACAGCGGACTGAACTTCAGCTCACCGTTCTCCAGCCGCGCGTTCGGCTCCCAGTCATGGAACTTCGAGAGCGTCATCTCGGTGAAGATGCCGCCGACGTCGGTGCTCGCCACCGTGCCCGAGGGAAAAGCGACGCGCGCGCGGAAGCAGAACTGTCCGCTCCCTCCGAGCTTCATGCTCTGCGCGCGGAACACCTCGAAGGTGAACTTGCCTTCCGCGTCGGTGGTCGTCGTCTTGAACGCCTTCGCGTCTTCACACGAGCCGTTGAAGCCGGTGTCCGTGGCGCGCAACAACTCGACGGTCAGCCCTTCGACACCCTGAGGCGAGACCACCTGCCCATGAATCGGAAAGATGTCGTCGGGGTTGAAACAACCAGCCGCCAGAACAGACATGAAAATCAGTGCGCGGCGCATCAGTACACCACCTTGAATCCGAGCGTCGGCAGGATGATGGGAGCGCCCTGCTGTTCCTTCAGCGGCGCTCCGTTCATGTCGAAGCCGTAGCTGAAGCCGTACACCTCGGGCCTCACCAGCACGTTGAAGACGTCGATGTAGAGGTCCACCGCGAAGTTGTTGAACGAGATGAGCTTGCTCGCGCGCACATCGAGCCGCGCGAACGGCGGCAGGCGATCGACTTGATTCAAAGGCACGGGCGCCCACACCTGCCCGCCCATTCCATCGTCCACCAGCCGCGAGGTGCGCGAGCTGAACTCGCCCGATTCCGGACGGCCGGTGTTCAAGTGGAACGACGCGCTCACCTTGAAGCCTGCGGGCAACTGCAGACCGGCGACGAGATTCAACGAGTGCGCCTGGTCGAAAGCGAACGGCAACATCTCGGTCGCGTCGCTCACGTTGATCTGATCAGCGTCGTAGATGGCGAAGCGCCGCATGCGCTCGCTGCGCATGAAGGTGTACGAGAGCCAGCCGAAGAAGCGGCCCTGCTGCGGCAAGCGCAACATCACCTCGAGGCCGTACGCGCGGCCCCAGCGATTTCCCGAGTAGCGGTCGTCGAGCGAAGAGATGCCGGTGACGAACTCCGAGAGGCTGCGTTCGCGCGCCTGGAAGATGTGGTTGTAGAAGACGTCTCCCGACAGCTCGAGGTTGAGCCACGGCAACTTCCCGACGGCGCCGACGCTGAACTGTCCGACTTCCTGCAAGCCGGTCTTGAGCGCGCCCGCATCGGTGACCGGCAACGAGATGAGCAACATCGGCGCTTGATGCGCCATGCCCGCGCTGCCGCGGAACTTGAGGAAGTCCCACGGCTCGACGCGCACCTCGAGTCGTGGATCCACCGACGGCAACGTGAAGCTCGGAGCGAGATGCCACGTGTCCACCCGCACCCCCGCGACGACCGAGACCGCCTTGTAGAAGAACGCCGCCTCGACGAACGAGCCGGTGAAGACGCCCATCACGCGCGGTTGCTTGAGCAGGTCACCGCCGCCCGCTCCGGGACCGACGCCCGCGCTCGTCTCGACGTCGCTCGTCTGTCGCTCGGTGTCGAAGCCCGCCTTGAGCTGGAAGTACTCACCGAGCTCGACGCGATACGAGAGTCGCGTAGTCCAGATGAAGCGGTTCAACAGGAAGCTGCCGACGCGTTCCTGTTTGTTGTTCTCGGCGTAGAGCCCCATCGTCTCCCAGCCAATCCACGTGCCCGCCTCGAGGGTGCCCGGCCCGAGCGGATACTGGCCGCGCAAGTCGATGCGATGAAACCGCGAGGTCATGAACACCGAGGGCGTCGATTCGCGCGTGCTGCGTGCACCGACCACGTCGTTCGAGCCGAACGCGAGGAGCCGCAGGTTGCCCTTGCCGAGCTTCTGCTCGATGCGCGCCTGGTAGTCGTACGACTCGAAGACGGGCTTGATGCCTTCTCCGAACGCGCCGGTGCCGCTCAGAACGGCGAGCAGCCACGCCGAGTAGTTGATGTGTCCGCCGACGGAGATGTTGGTGCCGGTCGCAGCGATGGGCACTTCGACGAAGCCGTTGGTCTGCAGCGCGTCGGGAGAAATCGTGACGTGCACGCGGTCATCACGCGCGCGCGCGACTTGCGCGGCGACGACTCCGCCCGAGATGCGCCCGTACCGCGTCGGAGCATTCGCCGGATAGAAGTCGACGCTCTCGATGAACTCGGGGTGAACGACCGAGGTGCCCGCGAGCAGGTGGTACAGCTGCGGCACGCGCACGCCGTCGAGATAGAAGCCCGTCGCCGCCGGCAGCGAGCCGCGCACCACGGGGTACGAAATGCCCGACGCGGGCGTGACGACCCCGGGGAGCAACATGATGACGCGCAGCGGTTCTCCGCCGGTGCCCGCGACTTCACGCAGCTCGGCGCCGCTCAGTGAAATGCGCGAGAGCTCAGCGCGGTCGACCTGTCCGCGCACGATGGTCTCGTACGGCTTCGAGTACAGGCGGTCGAGTCGGTAGAGCACCTCGACCTGCTGACCGGGCTTCAAGTTCTCCTTGAAGATGCGCGGCTTGTGATTCGGAGCGGTGACGCGAATGCGAATGGCTCCGCTCGGCACGCTCGCGGTGAGTCGGCCTTCGCCGTCGGTCTCTCCGAGTCGCGCGCCGCCGTTGTTCTCGAAGCCCGCTTCCAGCGCTGCGAGCGCGGCCTTCTTGCTGAGCTTCTTGCCCGGTTCCGCCGGCGCATCGGGGAGCCAGCTGAACTGTGCGAGCGAAATCGTCTCTCGGGTACCGCGCGTGACGACCTGCACCTTGAACGTGGCGTGCTGATCATTCCCGGCGTCGGGCGCGTCGGTGGCGACCAGCGTCGGAGGCTCGAAGCGATAGCGGTATTCGAGCACCACGCTGACGGCGACTCCGTCACGCATCGCGGGGTCGAACCCGAGCCCGCGCGCCGCGTTGATGGCGGCGGTGGTGAAGGGCTCTCCGGGGCTCGACTTCACCTGCACATCGCTGACG
>JAEUJS010000345.1 GCA_016792935.1 Archangium sp.
ACCAGTGGGCGCAGCGGAGCGACGAGCGTGAGCCGTTCCTTCGCGAGCGCCGGCGTGCCGAGCGGCTGCCGCAGAAAATCAGCGCGTGAGAGCGCGACCTGCCGCAGCTGCCACCGCGCGTCGTCGGGGAAGTGGTTGAGCCCCATGAACTGCGGGGGAATGAACAGGTAGTCGGTCTGGTAGATCTGCTTCGACGGATCCGTGGTGTTCGTCGGGTCGTCCCACGTCGCGTCCATCAAGTACCAGGCGCCTTTGATCTCCACCGCGTTCCACGCGTGACCGACCGGCACCAGCTCGCCGGTGTCTTCGCGCACGTCGCCGGTGACGTAGACGATGCGGTCGCCCGTCACCTTGCCCATCGCGACCAGCAGACGCGCGTAGCCCTCACACACACCCATGCGGTTGTTGAACACGCTCACCGCGTCCTGCGGCTTTCGCTTTCCGGTGATGGAGTCGTGGTCGTAGTGCAGCCGCGTCACCACCCAGTCGTGCAGCGCCTTCACGCGCTCGAAGGGATCCGTCACGCGCGCAGCGATGTAACGCGCGACCGACTCGAGGCTCGTCTCGTCGCTGGCGTTCATTCCCGCGACGACCGGATGCACGTCTTCCTTCCACGGCCAGTGCGTGTTGCCGACTTCCCAGGGACCGTCCTCGGGCTCCGGCTCGGGCGGGCGCTCCGGCGGAACGTCGGGCTTCACCTCGACCGGGGGCGGCTTCTCCACCAGCCCGGGATCTGTCGGGAGCTGCGGCTCATCGGGCTTCGGCGGCTCCGTGGGCTTGAGCTCGACGGGAATTTCGTACGGCTGCGGCTTTCTCCACCGCGCGCCGCTGCCGAAGCGCGTCGTCACCTCGAGCGGCTTCACGTCATCGGGCACCGGCTGCGCTTCATCTTCTTTGGTGCGGTACGGGTTGTCGTTCGCCGCCGAGTGCAACCACTCGAGCCCCGACGCTGAAGCGACGAGCACGGTGCGGGTGCGCTCTGCCCATGGGCCGTGTTCGTCGGCGATGAACCAATCACCGTTGGTGGCCAGCGCGGCGAACGCGATCTTCGGCCACATGAAGAGGAGGGCGCCGACGAAGAGCAGATTCAGGAATACGGTGCGCAGCGCGATGCGCGTCGCCGGAGTCAGCGCGCGCTTCTTGGGCAGCAATCGAGTCGAGCGTCGAATCTGCTCGTGGAACGCGTCGGTCGCGCGCTTCTCCCACCACAGCGGGAGAATCGGGAAGAGCAACACGCCGCCGACGAGCGCGAGGGCTGGTGGGCCTCCGGCGAACGCGACGAGCGACGACGCGAACCACACGCCGAGCAACGTGATCGTGACGAGCGTCAGGACCCACAGAAACCGGAACACCGTCGCATTCTCCTCAAAGCGTGCTTAGAAACCGCCGCCATGCGTTTCAACCAGCTCATCCTCTCCGTCTGTCTGCTCGGTTTGCTTGCGACCGGCTGTGCGCTCCGCCCGCGGTATGGAGATTTCGTCACCGCCAAGACCGAAGGCAAGGAGCTGGCCCTCGTGGTGATCGACACCGCGACGACGCGCCCCGTTCCGGGAGCGAAGGTCGAGTTGAGCGAGCTCAAGAATCGCCTCAACCTCACCACCGCGAGCGATGGAACGTTCAAGGTGCCGGTCGAGAAGAAGTACCTCGATGAGAACTCCATCTTCGTGGTGACGCTCCCCAAAGACGTGACGGGGTACCGCATCGAATTGGCGCGCGCTTCGCCGCCGCCTCCTCCGCCCACGCCGAACACCGATACGCCTCCTGCGAATCCGACCGCGCCCGCTGCACCTGAGGCGGTCGATGCGGGTACTCCGGCCAACTGATTCTGGCCTGATGCGAATGGCTCAGTCGTCCTTACGTCAGAATCAGCAGCCCCGCTGCTGGGTGAACCGAGACCGAACATGAGACTGCTTTTGTGCGCAGGTATTCTGCTGAGTGGGGCGGCGCTGGCTGCTGATTCCGAGGTGTTCCACGGCTGGTCGAAAGACGGCTCGTGGTTGGTGGTCGAGGTGCGTGACCGCGACGACCGCATCGAGATGCACTTCTGTCAGAGCGACCCCGAAGTGAAGCCCTCGTGGCCCGCGGTGCTCAACGGAGCCGAGCGCGAAGACCTGGGTCCGCTGTCGTGCGTGCGCTTCCTCGACCCGAACAAGGCGCCGTACCAGTGGAAGACGCAGCTGGTGTTGCCCGCGCCTGCGACGTCGCTCAACGGCATCGTCCTGCAGCAGGAGCTCGTACCCGACGGAGAGACGCCGGGCTTCGTGCTCGCCGCCGGTGACAAGAAGCAGAGCTGCTACGCGTCGGCGACGCGCGAAGATTCCAAGCTGCAGAAGAGCTGGTTCCACCCGACGGGCAAGTTCGTCGGCGTGATGATCGACGGCAACTTCCGCCACTGCATCGTGACGCTCAAGGCTCCGGGCAAGGGCGTGAAGCAGAACGGCGGCGGCAAGAAGAAGTAGTCACGGGCACTGCGTGAGCTGAACTCCGAACTTCGACTGAAACAGCGCGTCGCACCCGCGGCACGTCGTCGCCACGTTGAAGTCGGCGCAGTTGATCGACTGCGGCAGCACGGCGAAGTCGCGAATCAGCTGCGGCTTCACCTGCTCGCAGATGGCGGCGCACGCGACGGCGTCGCTACCCGGCATCACCGCGCGCTGTGAAACCCCGGCGGGCTCGATGAAGTGCGTTCCGCCAGGTCCACACGCGCAGGCCATCAACACGACCATCAGTTTCTTCATGCACCAAGGACGCACGGCGGTGTGGAAACCGGTCACACGAATCGGTCGAACCAGTCGAACACGCGCGCCTCGGCCCAGAACCGCGGAGCGAGCACCGAGCCCTCGACGAAGCCCACATGGCCGCCGCGCTTCGTCAGAAGGATTTCCAGCGCGTGATTCTGGTCGCTGCCGTGAGGAATCACCGGCGGAGCGAGCGCGTCGTCGAGCGACGACAACAGCAACGTGCGCACGCGGACCTCGCGCAGCTGGGGGCCGGCGGAACACTGCGCGTAGTAGTCCTCGGCCGACGAGAAGCCGAACTGCGGCGCGGTGACGAGGTGATCGAAGTCGCGAATCTTCGTCGTCGCCGAGATGGCCGCCACGTCGAACTCGCCCGGAAACCGCGGAGCCTTCGCCAGCGCCCGCGCCTTCATCGCCGGGAGAAAGTGCGCGAGGTAGCGATTGGTGATGACGCTCCCCGAGTCGAGGAAGCGGGCGCCGAGCGCGAGGTCGTACGGCGCTGACACGGCGGCCGCGGCGGTGAGCTTCGAGGCGTTCGCATCGCGCGCGAGGAAGTTGAGGAGCACGCTCGCGCCGAGCGAGAAGCCGGCGGCGAAGATCGTTCCGTGCAGCTCGGGCACCAGCCACGACAGGTCGCGGAAATCTCCCGAGGAGTAGGCGCGCGAGAGACGGTTCAACTCTCCCGAACAGCCGCGTTGGTTGAGCGCGATGCCCGTCCACCCGCGCAGTACGCAGCCGCGCAACATGAGCTGCATGTACCCAGACGCCGACGAACCCTCGAGTCCGTGCAGGAGCAGCAACGTCGGAGCACCCGGCACGCCCTCGACGATGTCGAGATCGATGAAGTCGCCGTCAGGCGTGTCGCGCCGAACTCTCCGCAGCGGCAACGTCGCCTTCGGTCGCGCGAGCACGCCAAACAGCGACTGCGCGTGGCTGTTGCTCAAACCGGGTGCGGGGCGGAAGTCGTCGCGAAGCATGAAGCGCGGAGTGTCGAACAAAAAGAAGAGCCGCCTCTCATACGGCAGAGGCGGCTCTCAAAGCTTTTCGATTCGGATTTGGGCCACTCCGCGGAGTCACTGAAGCCGAGGCTTCAGAGGTTCACCGCGGAGATGGTTCCCTGACAGTAACTTTGCAAGGCACCACCTCCTTTCTTGGCCCCGAAGGGCCTTCGTATTTTCACCCATCGAACGCGCTCGGCAAGCCTGTGTCTGTAGCGTCACTGTAGGGACGGGTAGGCTCGCCCACCACCATGGATGCCTGGTCACCTGACGACTACGCCCGCTTCGCATCGCATCGCACTGCGCCGTTCGACGACCTGCTGAAGCTGCTGAGCACGCCGAAGGACAAGTGCACGCTGCTCGACCTCGGCTGCGGCACCGGCGAGCTGACGTTGAAGGCGCACAAGGAACTCAAGTCGCGCTGGACGCTCGGGCTCGACAGCTCCGCCGCGATGCTCGAAGCGAAGGCGCCGAAGGCGACGGGCCTCGAGTTCGAGCAGGTGGACATCTCGGTCGCGTTGCCGGCGAACACGTTCGATCGTGTCATCAGCAACTCGGCGCTCAACTGGGTGATGGACCACGCGAGCTTCCTGCCGCGCATCCTCGAGCTGCTCGCGCCCAATGGAGAGCTCGCCGTGCAGATGCCGTCCAACCCCGGCACGCCGTTCTCCGACTGCGCGCTCGAGACCGCGAAGAAGTTCTCCAAAGAGCTCAACGGCTACCAATACCTGTCGCCGGTGGAGTCGCCCGAGTTCTACGCCGAGAAGCTGGCGCGCGATTCACGTGTCGCAGAGAGCAAGGTCGGCACCTGGTACTACCCGCAGCTGCACCAGAGCTCCGACGGCATCCTCGAGTTCGCGAAGGGCGGCCTGCTGTCGGCGTACCGTTCGAAGTTGAGCGCGGGCGACTTCGAGAAGTTCTGCGCGAGCTACGGAGACGCGTTGCGCGAGCGGTGCGGAAAAGGGCCGGTGTTCTTCCCGTTCCGCCGCGTGTTCTTCTTCGCGAAGTTCAAGGCAAAGGTTTGATCTGCGACTCGGGGAAGTAGCGCTGAATGATCCCCTTCGCGTCGACGCCCTTCTCCGCGAGCGAGCGCGCGCCGAGCTGACACAACCCGACGCCGTGGCCCAGGCCCGTGCCCTCGAGGTGAATCAGCGTGTCGGTCTCGGAGACCTGAAACTTCATGCTCCGCACGGCCTGCCAGCCGAACGTGCGGCCGACGCGTGAGAGGAACTCTCCGCTCGAGAAACGTTTTCCGAACACCCGCACCTCGAGCACGCGGCCACCTGCATCGCGGTTGAGCGGCTCGAGCGCGCGGCCGTTGGGCTGCACGTTGAGCGCCCTGGCGAAGTCGACCTTCTCGGCCTCGAAGCTCCACGCGAAGTCTTCACCACCGCAGCGCGGGCCGCCGACCTTCTCGACGTCGCTCACGGCGCTGCCGGCGGCGTCTTCACCGAACACGTCGACCGCGCGCGAGGTGTGCCCGCCGCACGAGGAGTGGAAGTACGCCGGCTTCAAGACGATGCCGCCGATGAGGAGCACCTGCCCGGCGGTCTTCTTCACCGCGGCGACCGACTCCGCGGGAACGTCCCCACCGCGGTAGAGCTGACAGTGCGCGAGATCGCACAGGTGGAAGCCGGCGCGCTCGTGACGACGCTGCGCGGTGACGGCGAAGGTGCGCGACACGATGGCCTGCGCTTCGAGGGCCGCGGGCTTGCTCCCGTTCGCTTCGGCGTTCACCACCGACGGCAGATATGCCTCGACGTCGACGATGTTGATGAAGCGCAACAGCCCACCCTCGAGCGTGACGTGAATCGAGCCCGGGTACTTTCGCTTCACGTCGCTGAAGGCGATGCCGACGTCGCCTCCCTCAGCGATGACCTCGACACACAGTTTTCCAGCCGCCTTCACTTCGCGCGGGCCGACCTCGACTTGAATCGCGGTGCCGGGGAGTTCCTTCCCGTCGCACGTGAACTTCTCGGCGGTCAGGAGCGCCTGCGTCGGCACTGCCTTCTCGAGCACGCGCACTTCGAGTGGAGCCGCCGCCAACACCAGGGAAAGCAGAAGGGTCATGGCTTCGACTCGGACGTCACGCGCCACACCGGATTCTCGAGCACCGTCTGCGAGCCGACCGCGCCCTGACTGATGGCGCCCTTGGCGTCGGTCTTGGCCTCGGGGAGGTATTGCTTGCTCACCAGCTTTCCGCCGACCGAGACGATCTTCTTGTCGGCGGAGTCGGGCCACGAATCGACACCCTGCAGGTAGATGGGCTCGCCGTTGATCAGCAGCACCGCGCCGCCCTTCGCGTCGCGCGCGATTCCACTCAGGCGCACCCGCTTTCCGTAGAACGCGCTGAGCTTCGTGTCGTCCTTCACGGGCGTGGTCGGCGTGCGGAGGTGCGGAGCGAGCAACGACTGCTCGTGATCACTGAGCGACGGGCTGAGCAGGCCATCGACGCGAACGCGAACTCCCACGAAGGTCTCCCAGCCCTTCGGCGGCTCGGCGTACGAGAGGTAGATGGTGGTGTCGTCGTCGGTGACGATGGCGGTGCCCTGCCATTCGTTCTTTCCCTTACCGATCGGCACGCGCTCGAGAATTCCGACCACGGTGACCTGCTTGCCCATGTGCGTCTTCACCTGCTCGGTGGACGTCACTTCGGGGTTCGGGGTCGGCTTCACGGGCGGAACTCCGAGGAGGAGGGCGGACACGGCGAGGACCATCGACATGCGGGAAGTAGAGCACTCACTGCGCAGTGATGGCGACCTCGACGTCTGGTCTGTTCGGATCGTTCGAGAAGACGTGCAGCGTGCAGGTCCGCGGCATGGCGGCGGGCTGCAGCGTCACCGAGAGCGTCACCGAGCCGGTGGTGTCGATGCCATCCACCGGGTCGTAGGCGCTCATCGCGACGCTTCCGCACAACGCGGGAGCGAGCTCGAAGAACGGCGGGCCTCCGTCGACGCCGAGGTGCAGATTCGCGCGCGGATCAGCGGGCGTCGGTCGCGTGCCCACATTGCGAATGGTGATCAGCTGCGTGGTCGCCATCGTCACGGCGCCGAAGTCGAGCGTGCTCGGCATCACTTCGATGATCGGACCACCTCCGACCCCGCGGAGCTGCACGCTGATCACGCTTTGCGTGGCCAACATCGTGGCGCCCACGAGTTGACCCTGGCGTGGTCCATTCACCGCTGGCGTGAACGAGAGGTCGAGGCGTTGCTCGGCATCAATGATCGCACCGGTGACCGCGTCACGCGTCGCGGCTGGAATGGTGAGACTGCCCGCATCGACGCCGAAGGTGTTCGAAGGACTCGTGCCTTCACGCGTGACGAGTTGTCCGATGGGGACCGGCTGAAGCGAGCAGCTCTTGAACGTCACGCTCGAGGTGCGGGTCGAACCCGGATTCACGTAACCAAAGTCGACGAGCGCGGGCGTCCACGACATCACCTGTCCAACGCCCGTGCCTCTCAGGCGCTGTCTGCCGAGCACGCACGGGCCCTTGAAGAAGAGGAGCGTCGCCTGCACGTCGCGCTCCTCCGTCGGCGCGAAACGAATCGATGGCCCATCGACCGTGAACTCAGGGCTCGTCGGCAGGCCCGGCGTGAGACTGAAGGTATCGGTCTGCGAGATCAGCGCGCTGTCTCCGCGCGCCACGCAGCCGAAGTCGATCAGCGGAAATTCGATGAAGCCCTCGGGGCACGCGATGCCGGCGTCTTCATCGGGCTGCGAGTTGCCTCCATCGGGCTTCGGCAGCGACGCCGTCGGGCAGCCGCAGAACAGCAACGTGAGCACGACTGCCAGGGAACGCATGGCGCGAAGTAGACCACTCACTGCGCGGTGATGGCGACCTCGACGTCGGTGTCGTTGGTGGCGTTCGAGAAGATGTGCAGCGTGCACGTGCGCGGCATTCCAGTGGGCTGCAACGTGACCGCCAGCGGAACCGAAGTCACCGTGTCGAGCCCCTGGCCAGGCGCGTAGGCGCCTCCCAGCATCAGCGTCCCGCAGTCGGGCGGATCGAGCGCGTAGAACGGAGGGCCGCCATCGACGCCACCGAGGTGAAGATTCACGCGCGAGTCAGGTGGCCGCGGCTGTGTGCCGACGTTCCGAATCGTCACCGATCGTGTGGTCACCATGGTGATGGCTCCGAAGTCGAGCATCAGCGGATTGACCTCGATGATCGGTCCACCTCCGACACCGATGAGTGGAACGGCGATCATCGGCTGCGTGGCGATGGCGGTCTCTCCGCTCAGCGTGCTTTGCGCAGGCCCGAACGACTGCGGCGCGAAGACGAGCTCGAGACGGCGCTCTCCGTTGATGAGCTCACCCGTCGGTTCGCGACGCGATGGCGGAATGGTGACGCTGCCTGCATCGACGCTGAAGACCGGCGACGAGGTGCTGAGCTGCCGCACGGTGACGGGTTCGATCGCGCAGTTCGTCAGCGTGACGCTCGCGGTGCGCGTCTCGCCGGGAACGACGTAACCGAAGTCGATGGCCGCGGGGTTCCAGCTCACGACCGAGCCGACACCGACGCCGACCACGCGCTGGCGACCGATGACGCAGCGGCCAAGGAAGAGCAGGGCGCTCGCCGAGAATTCGCGAGACGCGGTGGGCGTGAAGTGGATGCCAGCGTCGTCGACGACGAACTCTGGACTCGAGAAGGGCTCGGGCGTTCCTCCCAGAAAATCGGGCTGCGAGATGGTCAGCGTCTCGCCGCGCAGCACGCAGCCGAAGTCGAGCTCGGCCGGTTCGATGAAGAACTCCGGGCAGTCGAGGGGCGCTCCCGCGTCTCGGTCGGGTTCGACGGTGCCGGCGTCGAGCTTCGGCAACGAAGCCGTCGGGCACGCGCAGAAGGCGAGCATGCAGACCACCGCGAGACGCATGGAGCGAAGTAGACCACCAACATGCTCTCCACCGCGCGCCTCGTGCTTCGAAGCTGGCGTGATGACGACCTGGCTCCGTTCGCGGCGCTCAACGCAGACGCGGAAGTGATGCGTCACTTTCCGTCGGCGCTGACGCGCGACGAGAGCGACGCGCTCGCGGCTCGAATTCGCAGCGCGTTGTCGGAGCAGGGCTGGGGCCTGTGGGCGGCCGAGTTCGAAGGGCGATTCGTCGGCTTCATCGGGCTCGCGCGGCCGCGCTTCAGCGCGCACTTCACGCCGTGCGTCGAGCTCGGCTGGCGGCTCGCGCGCGACGTTCAGGGCAGGGGACTGGCGACCGAGGGTGCGCGTGAGGCGTTGCGGTGGGCGCGGGAACATCTGCGTGACGAACGACGCGTGTCGTTCACGGTTCCGGCCAACGTCGCGTCACGGCGCGTGATGGAGAAGCTTGGGCTCACCCATGACGCGGCGGATGACTTCGATCATCCGAGCTTGCGCGAAGGGCATCCGTTGCGTCGGCATGTCCTCTACCGCGATCGGTAGCAGTTACTTCGCGCGCACGCGGTTGTTGCGCGGCAGATGTTCGAGCTCGACCTTCCCGAGCAGCTCGAGCACCGGCATCACGTAGTTCGCGAACCGCCCGCGGTAGCCCTTGCGCAGCCCGTAATAGCCACCGACGGGGTTCTTCGGCGAGCGCGCCCAGCCCTCGACCGAGTCCGGCGCCGTCGGCTTGCCCTCGTCGGAATTTCCGAGCGCCATCCAATCGCCGTGCTTCTTCAGCATCGCGACCGCGTCCTCGAGGCCGCGCAGTTGATACGAGAGCTGCGTGGTGCCGACCTGGATCACCAGCCGTGCGGGCTTCGATTCTTCATCGCGCCACGCTTGAAATTCAGACGAGAGCGGCGGCGTCTTCAGCAGCCACGGATCATCGACGGTTCCGCTGCCCCACGTGACCTTCGCGTCCTTCGCGTCCTTCTTCTTCGCCGGGCTCATTTCCCCTCCTGGGCCAACGCCGACAGTCCATTCGCGAAGCGCTCGAACGACGGCGTGAGGTCTGGAATCGACTTGGTGATCAACCCCGCCATCAGACCCGAAAACGCCTCCGTCATCTCGAATTGAACGCCGCCCTCTTTCGGAGCGAGCGTGAAGGTGCGCACGCCCCGGAAGAGCCCCAGCGGCATGCCGCCTTCCCAGACCATCTTCATCGGAGCGTCCATGGTGGTGACCTTGAGCCCGAACGCACGCGTGCCCGTCGCTTCGGTCCACAGCTTGAGCGACCGGCCCAGCGAGATGTCGCCTTCGATCTTCGTGATGCCGAGCGAGCCCGAGGCCAGCTTCGACGCGTTGGTGAGGACCGCCCACACGCGCTCCGGCGGGGCGGGGATGTGTTTGCTGACGTGGAACGACTTCATGGTGGCTCCTGGGTGCGGCGTGGAGCGTTCACCATGAACGGCTAAAGGTGACGTCTTCTGTCATGTATCTTCACGACTGTTTCGCTCCCCCTCGTCGTCGCCCCAAGGGGCTTTGATGCGCGCCTCCCGACTGCTGCAAATGCTCCTTCTCCTGCAGAACCGGGGAAAGCTGACCACCACACAGCTCGCCGCCGAGCTCGAGGTCGCCAAGCGCACCATCATTCGCGACGTCGATGCGCTGACTGAAGCGGGGCTCCCCGTCGTGGTGCACCGCGGAGTACGCGGCGGCATCGAGCTCGGCTTCAACTACCGCACGCGGCTGACCGGCCTCTCGCGTGAAGAAGCCGAAG
This sequence comes from Archangium sp., assembly GCA_016792935.1. Classification (GTDB taxonomy): domain Bacteria; phylum Myxococcota; class Myxococcia; order Myxococcales; family Myxococcaceae; genus Archangium_A. The sequence goes on from JAEUJS010000345.1 coordinate 10,367, forward strand.
CGCTGGCGCTGATTCTCACGCAGCCAACGCCGGTGCTCGACGCGCTGGGTCTCGACGCAGCCGGGCGAAGCGCACGCAGCAAGCTGCTCGAGTCACTGCCCGACGACACGCGCGACATCGCGATGAAGGCGCGCGAGCTGATTCGCTTCGTGCCGCAGCGCGCGCCGCGTGGAGACGAACGGCTCCTCGCGCTCACCAAGGCCGTGCGTCAGCGCCGCAAAATTCGCATCCACGCGAACACGAAGAAGCCGCGCACCATTCATCCCATCGCGTTGGTGTTTGGACCCGACGGCTGGGCGCTCCTCGATGAGAAGGCGCCCGACGCGCCGATTCCGCTGAAGAAGTGCGGAGACGTGAACATCTCCGCGCTCCAGTTCTGATCACGCTCAGTCGACGAAGAAGTCCGGAGTCGGCTCGACGTTGGGATCCATCTTGTACTTCGCGAGATCCGTCACGCCGGCCGAGCGCATCACGTCGTCATCGATGAGGAAGTTGCCGCTGAATTCCTTCCCCTTCGTGAGGATGTGCCACGCCGCGTCGGCCATGATGTCGGGCTTGCGCGAGGCCTTCATGAGGTCGTCGCCGCCGAGCATGTTCACCGCCGCCGTGGCGATGGTGGTGCGCGGCCACAGCGCGTTCACCGCCACCTTTCCCTGGAACTCGCCCGCCATGCCGAGCACGCACATCGACATGCCGAACTTCGCCATCGTGTACGCGACGTGGTTCTCGAACCACCTGGTTTTCATCGAGAGCGGCGGCGACAACATCAGGATGTGCGGATCGAACTTCGACTGGAGCAGGTGCGGCAGACACGCCTGGCTCACGAGGTACGTGCCGCGCGCGTTCACCTGATGCATCAGGTCGTACTTCTTCATCGGCGTCTCGAGCGTGCCGGTGAGGCTGATGGCGCTCGCGTTGTTCACGCACACGTCGATGGCGCCGAACTTCTCGACCGTCATCTTCACGGCCTCGGCCACCGCT
>JAEUJS010000385.1 GCA_016792935.1 Archangium sp.
CTTGTCGCGCGCGAGCCACCACGCAGGCACGTCGACGGGAACGGGCGGCTCTTCGTCGAGTGCGGGCTCGGGCGTTTCTTTCCACGCGAGCGTCTTCGCGTCGCGATGCGCCATCAGCACCACCGCGAGATCATCAGCCGAAGAAATGCCGACCGTGTCGGTGACGATGTGCGGACCGACCGCGGAGATGGGCCGCAAGAACCGCTCGACCTCGGTGCGCGCTTTGCCCGGCGGCAGAAAGCCGCGCGCGAACTGCGCGATGGCCGAGGGGTCCACCGTCTCGTCGAGCTGCGAGTTGCCCAGGCCCAACACCGTCTTTCCCAGCAACTGACCGGCATGACACTGCAGACAATTGGGCGACACGACTTCCAGGCCCGTGACGCCCTTCGTCGCGGTGAAGCCGTCTTGGAGTGACGCGTTGGTGCCGGTGCGGCCGGCGAAGGTGGGCTTCTGCTTTCCGAGCGCCTGCAGCCAGAGCGCCGACGGAACGCCGCAGGTGTTGGGGCTGCCGTTGATGAGCTGGAGGTACCCGGGGTCTGGAGCAGCGGCGAGGAGCAACGCGAGGACCATGCGGGCACTCGAACGCGCTTCGGGCCCTCCGTCATCCCTTCGCGTCGTGAACGGTCGAAATTCGAGCCCGAACGGCGATACTTAAGCGCCTGCTTGACTATTGAGGCGGTCGCGTTAATAGTTAAGTGAATGCTTCAGCAATCGAAACTCGACTCGCTGTTCCACGCGTTGTCCGACGGCACCCGTCGCGCGATGGTGGAGCGGCTCATTACCGGCCCCGCGTCGGTCAGTGAGCTCGCCGAGCCGTTCGACGTGTCGCTGTCGGCCATCGTGCAGCACCTGCAATTGCTCGAAGAATGCGGCCTGGTGAAGACCGCGAAGGAGGGTCGTGTGCGCACCGTCAACCTGCAGCCCGGCGCGTTGGCCGCGGCAGAGAAGTGGTTCCAGCAGCACCGCGAACGCTGGGAACGCCGGCTCGATCGCCTCGGAGATCTGCTGGATGAAGAAGACGAGAAGGAAACCAAACCCCGGAGGAAGTCGTGACCCTGCACACCGCCATTCACAAGAGCTTCGTGCTCGAGCGCGTCTATCCGCACGCGCCCGCGCGTTTGTTCAACGCGTTCAAAGACCCGGCGAAGAAAGCGCGTTGGTTCGTCGGCGGCGAAGGCTTCATCGTCGACGGCGCGACCTGGGATTTCCGCGTCGGCGGCTGGGAACGTTTCAAGTTCCGCTTCGGAGAGAAGGGACCGCCGATGACCAACGACACGGTCTTCATGGAGATCGTCGAGAACCAGCGCATCGTCTTCGCGTACTCGATGACCATCGGGGGCAACCCGCTCTCGGTCTCGCTCACCACCGTCGAGTTCGTCGCGCAGGACGGCGGGAAGAAGACGCTCCTGCGCTTCTCCGAACACGACACGTTCCTCGATGGAAACGACGGTCTCGATTCGCGCCGCGAGGGCACGACGGGGCTGCTGCAATCCCTCGCCAACGAATTGGAGAAGTTCCCATGAGCAAAGTGTTCTTCAGCATCACGTTGTCTCTCGATGGCTACATGGCCCCGGAGTCGCGCTACGACGACGTGGGCGACAACCGCTGGTTCGGCCAGTGGATGAAGCTGCAGAGCTACGTGTTCGAGCAGAAGGTCTTCCGCCAGCGTCTCAAGTTCGGCGAAGGCGGGCTCACGGGAGAGGACAACACCATTCTCGAGCAGGCGTTCGATCGCACCGGCGCGACCATCATGGGCAAGCGCATGTTCGACGGCGGTGAGCGCGGCTGGCCGGAAGAGGCTCCGTTCCACCACCCCGTGTTCGTGCTCACGCGCACCAAGCGCGAGCCGTGGGTGCGCCCGGGCGGAACGACGTTCTTCTTCATCAACGACGGCATCGAGAGCGCGCTCAAGAAGGCGCGTGAATCAGCGGGCGGCAAAGACATCCGCATCGGCGGCGGAGCGAAGGTGATTCGTGCGTTCCTCCAGGCGGGCCTCGTCGATGAGTTCCATCTCGCCATCGCGCCGGTGTTCTTCGGAGCCGGTGAGTCGCTGTTCCACGGGCTCGATCTCTCGCACCGTGAGCTCGAGCTGCAGCGCGCGGTGGCCTCTCCGAAGGTGACGCACCACTTCTATGCGCTGAAGAAGTGAGTGCGTGTAGGACAAACCACGCACGCGTGAGCTGATCAGCGCGCCTCGTGGAACTACCATGCTGACTCCTGTCGGCAGACGGGTTCCGGTTTTGGAGGTCGCGCATGCGCAAAGTCATCCTGGTGAGCCTCGCGCTCATCGGGTGTCAGGGAACGATCAGCTCGCTCGAGCCGACGATTCCGGGCACCAACTGCAAGCTGACGGCGCCTCCGACGGCGCTCGTTCGCATGACGCACCTGCAATACGACAACACCGTCAACGACTTGCTCGGCCTCACCGGGCAGACGCCGAGCGCGAACTTCACGCCCGACCCGACGTTCGCGGGTTTCAACAACAGCGCAGAAGGTCTCGTCGTCGTCGACCGGCTCGGTCGTGACTACCGGCGCGCCGCGGAAGATCTCGCGACGCTCACCATCAACACGCCCGCGGCGAAGTCGAGCATCTTGCCGTGCACGCAGACCACCGACGCGTGCGCGCAGCAGTTCGTCGATTCGTTCGGTCGCCGCGCATTCCGTCGTCCGCTCACTGCCGCGGAGTCGACCGCGTACTTCACCTTGTTCAAGCGCGGAGGCGCGTTGGTCGATGGCGCTCCTGATGCGTTCACCGCCGGTGTGTCGCTCACCATCGAGGCGATGCTGCAGTCGCCCGACTTCCTCTACCGCACGGAGGTCGAACTCGAGGCGTCTTCCACCGCGGGCATCGCGAAGTTGAACCCGTACGAGGTCGCCTCGAAGTTGAGCTACCTGCTGTGGAACACCATGCCCGACACCACGCTCCTCGATGCGGCGGAGCGGGGGCAGTTGGCGACGGCCGACCAACTCCGCGTGCAGGTGTTGCGCATGTTGGAAGACCCACGCGCAGTGCAGAGCATCGACGACTTCCACGCGCAGTGGCTCGAGCTCGAGCGGTACCACTCCATCGTGCGCGACACGATGTTGTTCCCCGCGTTCAACGCCACGCTCCCCGACCAGATGGAAGAGGAGACGCTGCGCTTCACGCGCTCCGTGATTCAGGAACAGCAGCCGTTCGCGACGCTGTACACGGCGAACTACACCTTCGTGAACGCCGACCTCGCGCGCGTGTACGGCATGACGGGCATCACGGGCTCTGCCTTCCAGCGCGTCACGCTCGACCCCGCGCAACGCAAGGGTCTGCTCACGCAGCCGGGTCTGCTCGCGTCGCACTCCTATTCGCGCACCAGCTCTCCGATTCACCGCGGGGTCTTCACCGTGCGTCGCGTGCTCGGTCAGCCGCAGCCCGACCCGCCGCCGGGCATCGACTTCACGTTGCCTCCGCTGATGGGCACGGTGCGCACCACGCGCGATCAAGTCACGCTCAAGACCTCGGCGCGTGACTGCGCGGGCTGCCACGTGAACATCAACACGCCGGGCTTCTCGTTCGAGCACTACGACGCGCTCGGTCAGTGGCGCACGCAGGAGAACGGCGTCGACATCGATTCCACGGGCACCATCGTGTTGTCCGGAAAGAGCACTTCGTTCTCCGACGCCATCGGACTCATCGACGCCATCGCCGAGAGTGGTGAAGCGCGTGGCAGCTACGCGCGCAATTGGTTCCGCTATGCGTCGCAGCGGGCTGATGGTGACAATGACTCCTGTGAGCTGAAGACGCTCACCGATGGTCTGGCAGATCCACAGCGGCCGGTGCGTGAGCTGCTGGTCGACCTCGCCTTGCTTCCTTCGTTCTCGCTTCGCCCGGAGGTTCAGCCGTGAGCCGCCTTTCGCGACGTTTCTTCCTCCGCGGTCTCGGCGGCATGACGCTGGGCTTGCCGTTCCTCGAGTCGCTCGCCGGCCGCAAGGCGCACGCGCAGGGCATGAACCCGAAGCGCTTCGTCGTCTTCTTCGAGTGCAACGGCGTGAACATGGATCGCATCTTCCCGGCGACTCCGTATGGCGCGTTGACGAGCGCGTCGTTCACCAACACCTCGCTCGCTCCACTCGCCGGGCTCGAGAGCAAGATTCTGATTCCGCGCGGCATCCACAAGGTGCCCAAGGGCTTCAACTTCGACGGAGAGACGCCGGTCGGCTGCGACCACCAGAACGGCATGGGCGGCAAGCTCACGGCGCAGCAGCTCGAAGGGAATGACCACTACTCGGCAGGTCAGTCGATCGATCAATTCATCGCGTCGCGGCTGAACCCCGCTGGCCGTCGCTCGCTCACGTTGAAGGTCGGGCCGCGTGGCTCGGGCGTGTTGAGCGTCATCTCGTACGCGGGCGCGTCGCAGCCGGTGCAGGGTGAGAACAACCCGTGGACCGCGTTCCAGGACTTCATGAGCGCGGGCATGCCGAACAACAACGCCGCGCAGAAGGCGTACGACCGGCGCATCAGCGTGCTCGACATGGTGAAGAGCGACATGGACACGCTGAAAGCCAAGCGTTTGTCGCAGAAGGACAAGGACAAGCTCGACCTGCACTACACCTCGATTCGCGAAGTCGAGATGGCGATGCAGCAGACCGGTTTGCCGGCGTGTTCACTGCCTGATGCGACGCGCACGGAGTTGATGGGCTTGAACGCGAGCAACGTCGGCAGCGACGCCAACTACAAACAGGTCGGGCGTCTGCAGATGGATGTGATGGCGATTGCGCTCGCCTGCGACCACACCCGCGCCGCGACGCTGCAGTGGAACAACGGCTCGAGCGGCCCGACGTTCAGATGGGATGGGATGAACCACCCGTACCACCACCACGCCATCAGCCATAACGCGACCACCGACGCGGGCTCGGGCACGGGCATCGGCGGCGCGGACTACAAGGTGCTGCTGGCCGAAATCGACACCTGGTACATGCAGCAGTACCGCTACTTGCTCGACAAGTTGAACGCGTACCAGGAAGCGGGCGGCACGACGGTGCTCGACAACTCGGTGGTGCTCTACGCGAACGAGCTGAGCGATGGCCTCGAGCACAACTTCATGGACATGCCGTTCATCATCGCTGGCTCGGCGGGCGGGTATTTGAAGCAGGGCCAGTACATCAAGGTGACCGCGCAGCAGAACCCGAAGCAGTTCCAGGATGCGCCGCACAACAAGCTGCTCACCACGTTGTGCAACGCGGTTGGCGTGCGGAACACCGATGGCTCGCTGCTCAACAACTTCGGCGCGTTCGGAGACCCCGGCGAGTTCACGCAGCTGAAGGTCTGATCAGAGTTCGGTCACGCGGCCGAATTCGTCGCACACCACGAGGCCGTTGGTGAGCTCTCGCAGCACGGGCTGCGTCACGCGCGAGAGTCGAGCGAGCTGGCGCATGCGGCCAGTCTTCCACTCGACGTGCGTGATGTCGCACCACGCTCCGGCGACCCGGCTCGTGATGAGACCGGTCTTCGTCGGCAAGAACGCACGACGGCCGGGCCCGAGCGCGAGCTGAATCTTCGGCTCGACGAGCATCAACGTGGTGACTCCGTTCTCGGCGACGCGCACTTCCCAGCTCGCGAGCGCGGTGCCGACCCACGACGCTTCCGTCTCGGGCCCCAGCCGGCGCTCGAGCCGCTGCCCTCCGACGTCGAACACGAAGCGGAACGTCTGGTTGGTGCCGATGTCCTTCGCGAGCGCGACGACGAATGGAGCGTTGCCACTCAGCTCGACCTCGCGCACGTGCGTCGCCGAGACACGCCACCATTCCATCGGCGCCGGCGTCGCCGGGTCGAGGAGCACGAGCGCGTTTTCCATTCCCACCGGCCACACCAGTCCGTCGAAGCGTCGCGCGAAGCAGTCGAGCTGCGCCTGGAACCAGCTGGTGAGCTCGAGCGAACGCGGATGCAGCTTCCACACGCGCGTGAGGTGTCCGTCGCGCGAGATGACGAGCACCTGCGTGCCGATGGGTCCCGCAACGAGCGCGTCGGCTTTGACGAGGTGCTGACGAATCGTCGTGCCGTCTTTGTTCACGATGCGAAGACCGGCTGCGCCTTCCGCGAGCACGCGGCGATTCTTCGGAAGCTCGGCGACGTCGAAGACCTGGAGTCCGGAGACGACCGGCGCCGCGAGCTCGAGCGGAGGCCGTTCCACTGCGGCAGGGAGCGTGGGCGTGGGAACGGCGTCGGCCTGCAGCGCGGCGTCACCCGTGCGCGCGAGGACCTGCTCGGCGACGGAACGTTCGACGGAGCGGTGCTGACGGCTCGCTCCAGTCATGAGGCGGCGCCACAGGTCGCGGTACATCGGCCCGGGCGCTTTCGGCGCGTGGGTGACGAGCAGCGATGCGGTGGTGTTGGTGAGCGAGGAGTTCTCGTCGTTGGCGAGCAGCTCATCGACACGACGACGCGCATCGTCGGCGTGCTCGGGGTAGCGGCCGAGATCGATCGCGAGCGCGGTGGCGGCGTTCACGCCTCCGGTTTCGAGGGCGCGGTCGACCCACTGCGGGAAGGCCTTCGGTGGCTCAGCGAGCGGAGCCGTCGCCACGATGGCCTCGGTGTAGCGATCGCGACTCGCGAGGTAGTCGCCCCACACGGCGCGCAGCTGGCGAGCGACATCGGGCGCGCGCGTCTGCAGACCGTTCACCAGCCCGGCGAAGTCGCGATTTCCGCGCACCAGCTTGATGGCCTCTTCGGGTTTGCCGGCGAGGACCCACAGCCGAATGCGTTCGAGCTCGGGCAGGTTCTGCGCAGCGGCGAGGTGCGCGGCGAGCTCGATCTTTCCGTGCTTCTCGAGGAGCGCGACTCCACCGGCTGCGTCGTGGAGCAGCTTCGCGAGGAGGTACGCGGCCTCTTCGATGCGGCCCTCGGCGATGAGCTTGTCGGCGGCCTCGCGGTAGAGCTTGCGCATCTGCTCGTACTCGCTGTCCGGCATGATCATCGTCGGGCCACCGCTCGCGTTGGGCGTCAGCAGCTGGAGCGAGTCACGGCGCGGTGGGACGAAGTTGCCGAGCGTCGCGTTGCCGGTGCCTCCGAGCGGAATGGCGCGGCGGAGCGCCTCGGCGAGATCTCCTTCGCTGAAGCGGCGGCGGAGATCGTCGAGGTAGCTCTTCTGCTTTTCCGGAGTCGTCGGCTGCATCGTGCGCGGGCCGAACATGCGATCGAAGAAGCTCGGGGCGTCGTTGCGGCGCGCGTTCGGGTTGGGCCGCGTGTTCGCGAGGAGTCGCGCGAGCTGTTCCCAGACGGAAGGATCGATTGGACGCGCGGGCTCGTTGAGCTGCGT
>JAEUJS010000408.1 GCA_016792935.1 Archangium sp.
ATCGACACTGCGCTCGTGTACCCGGGCATGTGCCTGGGCGAGGGCACCAACGTCTCAGAAGGGCGAGGCACGTGCCGGCCGTTCGAACAATTCGGCGCTCCGTATCTGCACTCGTACGACGTCGCTGATCGCTTGAACGCGCTGAAGCTGCCGGGCGTCACCTTCCGCCCGTGTTCGTTCACTCCGACCTTCGACAAGTGGAAGGGCGAGTCGTGTGAAGGCGCGTTCATTCACGTGACGGATCCGCGCAGCTTCCTCCCGCTCAAGACCGGCATCGCGGTCTTCAACGTCTGCCGCGAGCTCGGCGGAGCGAAGTTCGGCTGGCGCCCTGACGCCTACGAGTTCGTCGAGAACATCCCCGCGTTCGACCTGCTCTGCGGCACCGATCAGGTCCGGCTGGGAATGGAAGCGGGCCGTTCGCTCGAGGCCCTGATGAGCGGCTTCGATGCCGATGCGAAGGCTTTCGACCCCGTGCGTCAACGCTATGCTCTGTACCCGTAACCCATGCTCTCCATCGGGGTGTTCGGTGACAGCGACGGTGACCTGACGACCTTCGACGCGGCGCTCAAGCTGCTCGCTTCGAAGGGCGCGCGCCGTTTCTTGTTCGCCGGAGGCAAGTTCGCCGACCTCGACGACTGGGTGAAGTGGAAGCGCGAAGAGGTGAAGGCCAAGTCCGACTACTCGAACGAGAACTTCCTCGAAGACGTGTCGCGCTACCTCATCGGTCACGAGCAGAAGGAACGCCCCGCTGCGTTCGGCACCGCGCACGAAGAGATGCGTGAGATCGAAGAGCTGACGCGCATGAAGGACAAGATCCTCCGCGCTCCCGAGAAGGGCTCGCTCGCGTACCAGGACACGGCGATTCCGCGAAAAGTGCTCGAGATGCTCGGCGACTCGCTGTGCTGTCTGGTGCACGACAAGAACGATCTCGACAAGGAAGACATGTTGAACGCCGTGGTGCTCGTGCACGGCAAGGAGACCGATCCCAAGGTGGTGCAGATCGGCCCACGCACGTTCATCACGCCCGGTTCGCTCAAGAGCGGCGGCAAGCGCACCGTCGGTCTCATCGAGCAACACGAGAAGCAGGTGACGTTCTCGGCCTTCACGCTCGACGGCAAAGAAGTGATCAGCAAGCAGCCGATTCAGCTCGGCAGCGGCAAGACCAAGATCTCGGTCAAGTGACTCGCCATGCGTGAGATCTCCCTGCTCGGTGGATCCTTCAATCCACCTCATGTTGGACACCTGATGGCGGCGCTCTACGTGCGAGCGACGTTGCAGAGCGACGAAGTGTGGCTCGTTCCCGCGTTCAACCACCCGTTTGGAAAACCGCTCGCTCCGTTCGCCGATCGCGTGGCGATGTGTGAGGCGATGGCGACCGACGTCGGAGCGTGGCTGAAGGTCTCTCGCGCAGAAGCCGAGGTCGGCGGGGAAGGGCGCACCATCGAGTTGCTCGAGTGGCTCTTGCCGCAGAACCCCGGAGTGAAGTTCCGGTGGATCATCGGCTCCGACATCCTCGCCGACCTCCCGAAGTGGAAGGCGTGGGACCGGATTCAGCAGCTCGTGCAGGTGACGGTGTTGCACCGTGCGGGCTACCCGGCGCCGAACGCGCTGGGGCCTCCGATGGCCGAGGTGTCGTCGAGCGAAATCCGCAAGCGCTTCGACAGTGGGCACTTGCCGGGCGACTTGATTCCGGCCCGGGTGCTGGAAGTCGCGCGTGCCCGAGGCTTGTACGGCTTGCTGCCGTCCGCGACCTGACGTGCTACTTGCCTCGCCGTGAAGCCTTCAGCGAGTCCGCCCGACCGGCGACGAAGGAGCCGTCCTTGCGCGCAGCGCACAGGGCGGGCGAGCACATGAACCGCCGCCAGATCCGCGTCGTGGGAGCGATGCTCGAACGTGAGCCCGGCCGCTACCTGATCACCCAGCGCTCGAAGGCGTCGTCGTTGCCGTTGCTCTGGGAATTCCCGGGGGGCCGCGTGAATGAGGGAGAGCAGGACGTCTCCGCGCTGAAGCGTGAGCTGCTCGAGCGACTCGGCCTCGACGTGAACGTCGGCGATCAGGCGATGGCCACGCGTCACGAATACGAGACGTACGCGGTCGATTTCGTGGTGTTCCACTGCACTCCGAAAGACGCCGCCGCCGAGCCGCACCACCAGCGCGTGAACGATCACCGCTGGGTCGCGCTCGACGAGATGGGCCAATACCAATTCCCCGATGCCGACGCGCGCACGCTGGCGCGGCTCCTCGATCTGGACATGTGACGTATGCACCAATTTCCGAAAGACATCGGCTGGGTCGAAGTCATCTGCGGCTCGATGTTCTCCGGCAAGACCGAGGAACTGATCCGCCGGCTCAAGCGGGCGCTCTACGGCAAGCAGAAGGTGCAGGTCTTCAAGCCGAAGATCGACAACCGCTACGACGAGCTCGCCGTGGTCAGCCACTCGCAGATCAAGATCATCGCCACGCCGATCGTGCGCGCGGAAGACATCCTCACCAACTTGAAGGCCGACACAGAGGTCGTCGGTATCGACGAGGTGCAGTTCCTCGGCATGGAAGTGCTGCCGGTGATCGACTCGCTCGCTTCGAAGGGGCTGCGCGTGATCTGCGCGGGCCTCGATCAGGACTACCAGGGCAAGCCGTTCGAGCCGATGCCGCAGTTGCTGGCGACGGCCGAATACATCACCAAGGAACACTCGATCTGCGTGGTGTGCGGAAACCCCGCCAATCGATCGCAGCGGCTCTCTGATTCGTCAGAGCGCGTCGTGGTCGGAGCAGCCGGCGCGTACGAAGCCCGCTGCCGCAAGTGCCACGTCCCGACTCCGGTGGAAGCGACGCCTCCTCAGAACCTCGAACTCTTCGTCCTTCGGTGAAGGTGCAGACAAGCCATGCGTGACTCGCTCTACGAAAACGTTCCGTATTCCCTCTCCGAGCTGAAGCACTTCTACGGGCCGAACGTGCATCTGGTCGGCAACCCGTACCTGCTCTCGCTGCTCGCCACGCTGTGCGCGAAGGACACGCAGCAGCCGCAGGTGAACACGCTGGTGCGAACGCTCTACGCCGACCTGGTCACGATGGTGGTGAACCACGAGTTCCCGCGCCGGCAGGTGACGATCCCCTCGCGCATGATTCAGTACACGCCGCGCGGCATCTATCAGGGCGAGATCCTCGACCCGGAAGTGCGCGCCATCTCCGTCAACATCGCGCGGGCGGGAACGCTGCCGTCACAGGTCACGTACGACTTGCTGAACACGATTCTGAATCCGCGCCTCGTGCGTCAGGACCACATCATCATGAGCCGCGAGCTCGATGCGGCGGAGCACGTCGTCGGCTCGAACATCGGCGGCTCGAAGATCGGCGGCGACGTCGACAATGCGATCGTCTTGTTCCCGGACCCCATGGGAGCGACCGGCTCGTCGTTGAGCACCGCGATCTCGATGTACAAGAAGAAGGTTCCCGGGAAGATCCGCAAGATCGTCTGCGTGAACCTGATCGTCACGCCGGAGTTCGTGAAGCGGCTCACCACCGATCATCCCGACGCGGTGCTCTTCGCGCTGCGGCTCGATCGCGGGTTGTCGCCGCCGGAAGTGCTCAGCACCGCGCCCGGAGAGCTCTGGGAGAAAGAGCGCGGGCTCGATGATCGCCAGTACATCGTGCCTGGCGGTGGCGGCATGGGCGAAGTGATGAACAACGCGTACGTGTGAGCCAAAGAACATGCCTTTCTACGACCAGTACGTCGAAGTGATGTTGAGCGCCGAGAAGATCCAGGCGCGCGTGAAGGAACTCGGGGAGCAGATCACCCGCGAATACCAGGGGAAGGATCTGACGCTGGTGGGGATCATGAAGGGCTCGCTCCCGTTCCTCACCGATCTCGCGCGGCACGTCGATCTGCCGGTGACGATCGAGGTGATGGGCGTGTCGAGCTACCAGGGCGGCACCGAGACGACCGGCGAAGTGCGCATCACGCACGACCTCACCAAGCCGATGGCCAACCGCCACATGCTGATCGTCGAGGACATCATCGATACCGGTCTCACCATGAAGTTCCTCATCGAGAACTTGAGCGCGCGGCATCCCGCGTCGGTGAAGGTCTGCACGCTCCTCGAGAAGCCGTCGCGCGCGAAGGTGAAGGTGGCGATCGACTACAAGGGCTTCGTGATCGAGGACCGCTTCGTCGTCGGCTACGGGCTCGACTACGGCGAGAAGTACCGGAACCTGCCGTTCGTCGGCGTGATGCGGACGGACTGAGGGGAGCGAACCAGCTACCCGCGATTTCGGGTTCGAACGACAGTCGGCGGATGCGTTTCGTGGCGCTCCTGCTCGTGGTGTGTGCGTGTGCGACAGCTCCGCGAGTCGTGGCGCCTCCGGTTGCAGCTGAACCGCCTCGCGAGCCTCCGAAGCCGAAGCCCCCGCCGCACCCCGAGTACGAAGCCCTTCGTCCGTTTCACAACTACTACCGCATCGTCTCGATCGGGCCCTTCCGCCACCACTTCGTCGTCTTCTTCCACCACTTCGAGTTGGTCACCGCGCTCTACGACGTGCCGATCAGATCAGCCGACGAGGCTGGGGCGAGCGAGCCGCCTGTCGAGTTCAAGGGAGACAGCTTCGGCCTCATCACTGAGGCGCCGGAGAAGGACGGCGAGATCCCCGCTGAGTTCCGCTCGATGGCCGACGCGGTGAAGCGCGATCTGCAGAAGCGCGAAAAGGGCGAAGCAAGCGCGATGGACGTTCGCTACCTCGGCTCGTGGAGGCCGATCGTCGTCGAAGAGATCGTCTTCCGACCGCTCGAAGGCATCTCGCGGCACTACACGCTCGTCAGCACGCTCGCGGCCGACGACGCCCTGACGAAGATCGACGGCACGGCGAAGATGAACTTCGGCCACGGAGGCAGCTCGACCCTCTACGGTGATCCGGTTCCGCCCGAGTGGATCGACGTGCGCATCGGCCGTCAGGGCAAGGCGCAGCTGTGGAAGTTGTACGGCACTCCGTCTTCATTCGATCAGACGACGCGCGGCACGTTCGACGCCGCGGTGCTGAACGCCGCTCGTCGTGTCGCGAAGAAGCAACCAGGTCCCCGGTTGAGTGAGCTCCAGGTCGAGCTCGATCGCGACGTGGTGCCGAGCGATCTCGAGAAGAAGCGGCCGGTGATCTTCTACGTCAACGCCGACTCCGAGCGACGAGAGCAGGTGAGCGCGCAGACGTGGATCGATCCGCTCAACGCGTTCGGCGGTGTCGAGCGCGCGGAGTTCCGGCTCTCGGTGCCCTGCGACGACGGTCGCGAGTGCACGTTCAACGTCGAGCTGCGGCTGCGAGGGCCAGCGCTCCCGCGCGATGGGAACGGCGAGACGGAAGTGCCGCTCTCGATCGACTACTCGGTGCGGGGCCCAGGGCGCGTGCCGGTGGGGTGGAAGCCGCAGTTCGGCACGCTCGAGACCACGGCGCGCGTCTGGCTCGATGGCCCGCGCGCGGCGTTCATCTCGGTGAAAGACGGAATCCAGCTCAAGCCGATGCCCGGAGTCGCGCAGTTCAAAGGCTTCGAGCCCCACCTCGGCTTCATGGGCGAAGACTGATCACTTCACTTCGCTGGGATCGTTCGGAGGAGCGACGGCCATCGCGACCTTCTCGACGCCCGCGTTCTTGATGAGGTCCATCGCCGCGGCGACCTGCGAGTAGGGGACCGCCTTGTCAGCGGCGATCACCACGCGTGCGCCGCGCGACTTCGCGACGACTTCCTTCAGCTTCGCGGTCAGCGCGTCGTTCGTCAGCGCGACGCCATCGAGCGAAAACGCACCGGTCTTGTCGATCGCGAGATTGAGCGTCGCTTCGGCAGCGGGCGGCGCGTTCGGCGGTGCCTCGACCACCACGCTCTTCCCGAGCATGTTGAACATCTGCTGCAGCTGCGGCTCGAGCGCTTTGGCGAGCCCTCCAGCGGCGTCGTTGGTCATCGTCGTCGCGCGCAGCGTGGTCGAGAGCAACTTCACCTGCGGCTCCACGGCGAGCAGCATCAGCGCGGCCTGCTGCCGATTCTTGCTCTCGGATTCCGCGGCGAGCTTGAGCTGGGCGAGCGCCTCTTCGAGCTGACGGCGGGCATCATCGAGCCGCACGCGCGCGAGAAAGTACGCCACGTCGCTCTGCATCTTCTTGAGCGAGGCGCGCTGATCGTCGGTCAGGCCGTGCAGCTTCTCGGCGCGGCGCACGAGCGCGAGGCCGTGCTCGAGATCCTTCGGCTGATCGGACGCGAGGCGAGGGCGGGCCAGCATGTCGATCACCTGGAAGATGGCGCGATCGAGCTCGTCGCGATCTTCGAACTTCTTGCCCACCACGGTGAGCGCCACGTTGCCCTCGAGATCGAGCGGCGCATACGCGTCGGCGAGCGCGGGTTCCGACGGCAGCCACGCGTCGGCTCCGGTGGGCATCAGCTTGCCCTTCATCACCACCAACGAGCCGTTGCGGACCTCGAGGCTGTAGGTCTTCGAGTTGGTGACGCTCAAGGCGTACACCGCGACCCCGGCCGAACCGACAATCAGCACGAAGATGAAGAGGTTGCGAATGGCCCGCAGCAACCGCGTTCCGAAGCCAGCTGATTCGTCCATGGGCACACCGTAGTACGGCTGGCACGCGCTCCCATTGCCCGTTCTCCCAGCCGGTCGGCGGCCCATAACTTGGCGGTCTTCGGGGCAGGGCTAGACTCGCACGAAGCGTGTCTTCGACCTTCAAGCGACTGGGCCAGAGCGAGCTGCTTCCCCGGTACATCTTCGCCGAGAGCCTGGTGGCGCGGCGTCGAGTGCTCGAGATCGGCGCGGTGGCTTCGACGCTCGGCCAGTCCGCGCGGTTTCTCTCGACGCGTGGTGCGCGCGTGGTCGTCGCGGCCGACAGTGATCTCGCCGCCGTGCAGGAAGCGCAGGCCCGACTCGCGGGCCCCAATCTTCGTTTCCGCCCGACGGTGTTCGACGACTTCGAGGCGGGCAGCTTCGATCTGGTCATCGTGGCGGATCTCGCTCCGTACGTGCGCGCGCCCGAGCTGATGAAGGAAGTCGCGCGGCTGGTCGCGAAGAACGGCTACCTGATGGGCGGCCTGCGGAATCCCGCCGGGCTCGCGCTCGCGATGGTCGTCGACCCCGATGACGCTGATGCGCCGCCGACCTACGGGCAGCTGCTCGACGTGCTCCACGGGCACTTCAAGTCGGTGGACGTGGCGACGCAGTCTCCGGTGCTCGGGTACCAGCTCGCGTTCGAGCGAGGAGAGGGCCTGCAGGTCGACGGCTCGCTCGCCGGTTCGAGTGAGGCCGCGTACTACGTGGTGCTCGCGGGCCACGAAGAGGTGCGCAGCTTCGACCCCACGTGGGTGCAGCTGCCTCCGGAGCCTCTCGCGTTCACGGGCGGCAAGCTCGAAGACGCGGCGAACCGCGCGCGTGATTGGCGTGATCGCACCGAGCGGCTCAAGGAGATCCTCGAGAAGAAGACCGCCGATCTCCAGGTGCGCGAGGCGGATCTGCGCGAGACGAAGCAGCAGCTCGAGGCCGCGAAGGACGCGGTGAGCCGGCTGACGGCGCAGCTCGAGTCGATCCGCGAGCGTCCCGAGGTCGTTCGCGATCGTGAAGATCTCGCCAACCGCATTCGGCAGATGGAAGCCGAGCTGCAGGTCTCGCGTGAGCGCGCGATCGACGCGGAAGGGCGCGTCACCGCTGCGCGCGGAGAACTCGAAGCCCTTCAGCGCCAGCAAAAAGACGCCGCGATTCATGCACTCGCCGCTCAGGAGTCCGTTCGTCTCGAACGCGCGCGTCGTGAAGAACTCGCCACGCAGCTCGAAGACAGCCGTCTGCGCCTCGGCAAGGCCTACGAAGATCTGCGCAAGGTGCAGGACGACGCGGCCACCGAGCGCGTCGAACACGAGCGCAACAAGATCGTCATCGAGCGTCTGCGGTCCACCGCTGGCACGCACGAGCGCGAGCTGCAGGACGCGAAGGAACGCGAGATTCGACTCGCTGAAGCGCGCACCGATGCGCTCAAGGCGATCGAAGGGCTCGAGGCTGGCTTCGCCGACGTGCGCCGTCAGCTCGCTGAGGCCCGCGAGCACATCGAGCGCAAGGAAGCCGATCGCCTCTCCGCGGTGCGTTCGCTCGACGTCGAGAAGCTGACCCGCGGCACGCTGGAAGCCGATCTCGAGCGCGAAAAGGCGCGCGCCGCGCAGCTGGCCGGAGAGCTGGCGCTCCGTTCGACCGAAAAGGCCGGAGCAGAGAC
>JAEUJS010000267.1 GCA_016792935.1 Archangium sp.
TCTCGGTGGTGGGCTCGATCGGCGTCGTCGCGCAGGTGCCGAACGTGCATCGGCTGCTGAAGAAGCACGACATCGACTACCAGGAAATGACGGCCGGCGAGTTCAAGCGCACCGTCACCGTGTTCGGAGAGATCACCGAGAAGGGCAAAGAGAAGTTCACCGAGCAGCTCGAAGAGACGCATGCGCTGTTCAAAGACTTCGTGAAGACGCAGCGGCCGTCGCTCGACGTCGCGAAGGTGGCGACCGGTGAGTACTGGCTCGGCACGCGCGCGAAGGAGCTGGGGCTCGTCGATCAGCTCGGCACCAGTGACGACTACCTGATGGGGCGCGCGGTGAACGCGCACGTGTACCAGGTGAAGTTCACGCCCGAAGGCAACTGGCGTCGGCGTCTTGGTGGCTTCGGCGGCGAGATGCTCGAGCGCCTCGTGATGACGGTGCTCACCCGTTTGCGCACCTTGTCGCTCACCTGAACGATGAAGCTCAAGCCGAGCGCGGTCATCGCGATCGTCGCGGTCATCGGAGTGTGGATGGCGTGGCCAGCCGATCCGCAAGCATGGCGGCGCGCGGAGCCGAGCGAGCTTCTCCATCGCCCGCGCTGGAACTTCTTCATCGTCGCGTTGAGGAAGGGTGACGACGAGGCGCTGTCACGCGTTCTGGCGCTCCTCCCGCTGATCAAGGGTGGTGATCACCTCGAGGAAGAGCTCCACGGAGCGCTCATCGAGAGTCTTGCGGTGAACACCGCGCGCACGCTCGACGTGATCCGCGCGGCGGGGCTTCCGTTGAACACGCTCTGCTACGAGGGCACGCGGAAGACGCGACAGCAGCTCGCGGCGCTCGTCGATGCAGGCTTCGGAGAAACGGCGCTGACGTGCCTGACGGTGATGAGCACGCGCGGCTCTCCGTAGGCGTGGCGAAGTGGCCACATTCTTTGCGTTGGTGCCGAGTCGTAGGCTCCACCTGTGCGGCGCGTGGTGATGGTGGTGCTGTTTGGTTTCCTGTTGGCTCCCTTCGGGCTTTTCGCGTGGGCCGAGTACGACCGTCACTCCCGTCGCGCGGCGCCTGACGCGTGGCGCGAGTTCGCGCGCGAAGCGAAGGGCGACGAACTCGAGGACCTCGCGCTCGACTACACACGCTTCCACAGCGAGCGTTTTGTGCAATTCAATACCGCGCTCGCTCAGTGTGACGAAGAAGCCTTTGCGACCGCGGAACGGCTCGAGCCGCTCATCCGCAGAAACGTCCACGGCGGCGAAGAGTTCTGGGAGGCGCTCTCGCGGAGCCTGTCGAGGTGTCCCGCGCGAACGTTCCGGTTCGTTCGCGGAACCAGCGTTGTCCTCGCGGTGATCTGCGAGTGGTCTGATCCATCGGCGCGCCGGCCAGTGACTGCGCTGCTCGACTCCGGCATGGATGACGAAGTGCAGAAGTGTCTCGCTGCGATGGACGCACGCGATGCCAGGCCTCGCGTGTGGCAGCCGCCGATGGTGCGGCCATGAACGAAACGTCGAAGGTGTGTTGTCCCGTCAGTGCCGGCCCATGACCAGACAAAACAGCTCGCCCGGCAAGCAGGTGTTGCAGCTGCTCGGGCTGTGCGCGCTGCCGTTCGTGCTGTGCGCGGCGTGTGGTGCGATCGTGTTCCGCGACGGCTTCATCCATGCGTCTCCCGGAGACTGGCGTCAGATCGCGCGCGAAGCGAAAGGGGACGAGCTCTACGCGGTCTTCTTTGAGCCCGAGTCGCTGCGGGCTGAAGAGCGCTTGAAGGAGTTCACGACAGCGCTCTCCGGCTGTGACGACGAAGCGTTTGTCATCGCCGAGCGTCTCTTCCCGCTCATTCGCATGGCGGCTCACGCGGGCGAGGAATTCCATGCGGGGCTCTCGGGCAGCTTGTCGGTGTGCCCCGCGCGGACGCTCGCGTTCGTTCGTGCGGTGAACGGTTCGGTGGTCGCGACTTGTCGTTGGGCCTCACCTGCTGCTCGCGATGGCGTGACAGCGCTGTTCGATTCCGGCATCGATGAGATTGTTCGGCAGTGTCTCGATGAGCTGCCGAAGAAGTGAGCGGCCCCTCACCCTGACCCTCTCCCCGAGGGAGAGGGATCCTTGTCTTCTTCGCTTCGCTTGTTTCAGCGTTCGTCGGCGCCGACGTCGCGGGAGCCGGTGCGCGGCGAGCCGTCGATGTCTTGATCGCAGACGCCTGCGTTGACGCTCGTGCCTTGATCGATCGCTGACGTCGCTCCGCTCGCGAGGTGGAGATCGGCGGTCGACGGAGAGACGAACATCGCCGGCGTCGCGTTCGCCACGTTGCCCGCGCTGGTCGCCATCGCGTTGTCGCGCTGCTGCTGACGATGCGTCGAGAGGTTGTTCGTCAACGTCAGCGTCGTGCCCGCGAAGCGCCACTCGATCGACGACGACCCCGGCTGCATCGTCGAGAACACCGTGTTGTGCACCACCTGCACGTTCCCGCACGCCTTCTCGAGCGAGATGCCGGTGTCGAACCCGAACTGCGAGCTCTGCAGCGCCGCGCTGTTGGTGACGACGAAGTTGTTGCGAATCACACCGCCGACGGCGCCGTAGTTCATGACGCCAGGACACGGGTTGTCGCCGAAGACGCGACCGTCGACCGCGTCGCCAAGCCCGAAGCCGATGCCGCGCGCGTTGTCGATGAGCACGTTCCGCTCGACCGTGATGTCGCGACAGCCCTTCCAACAGTGAATGCCGTGCTCGCTCAGACCCATCGGGCACCAGAAGCCCTCGATGCGGTTGTCGCGAATGGTCCAGTTGCGCGCGGCGTGTGCGTCGATGCCACCGGTGTAGCAATTGTCGCGAATCTGCCCGCGGCCGTTCGCGGTGAGACGGATCTCCGAGCACGAAATCTCGCCGTCGTTCATCGTGTACATGAACCCCGGCTCGTCTCCGTTGATCTTGATCGCTTGCTGCCCGGGGTCGATCACGCGCACGCGGTAGATGCGCGTGCCGCTCACGCTCGCGGGGTTCGTGAACGCCGGAATCACGTGAATCGGGTGGTCGTACGCGCGCTGCACCGTGATGTCCGCGAAGGTCACGTTGTCGGCAGCGATGTTGACGAGACTCGCTCCGTTTCCCTGCTGGTAGTTGCCGTCGAAGATCACGCGGGTCGCGTCTCCGCTCTGACCACGCAGCGTCACGCCGGCCTTGTCGATGTAGACGTAGTTGCCGCCGCTGAAGTCGTACGTGCCGTCGGCGACGAGGATGGTCGCTCCCGGTGCTGCATTCGTGAGCGCCATTCGCAGCCCAGCGACCGTGCTCACCGTCACCGCGTTTCCTGGAGGCGCGGGGAGAGCAGGGCAGGGATCGAACGCTCCGCCACCGCCCGTCGCTGCGCCGCCTCCCATCGCTGCGCCGCCGCCTGTCGCTCCGCCTCCGGTCGCTGCACCACCACCCGTGGCACCTCCGCCCGTCGTGCCACCACCTGTGGCACCTCCTCCGGTGCCTCCGTCCATCGTCATTGGTGTCGAGCAGCCGAGAAGCAGGATGACTGCGGTCGTGAGAATGCGGTGCATG
This sequence comes from Archangium sp., assembly GCA_016792935.1. Lineage (GTDB taxonomy): Bacteria > Myxococcota > Myxococcia > Myxococcales > Myxococcaceae > Archangium_A. The sequence continues at coordinate 3,532 of JAEUJS010000267.1, forward strand.
TGGCCTCCGGCTGAATCGCGCTCGAACTCTAGAAATCGAGCGGCAACACGAAGCCAGTCCCGTTCGCCGTGCCCGAGCGGTAGCTGAGCGGAGCCCCGATGCCGAGCGCCGCAGGCACGGGCATCGCCGGCCGCGACAACGAGAGATCCTGTCCGAACGCGCCGCGCTCGCGGTGATCCGCCACGATGATCAACGCCGGACGATTCGGGCCCGAGTTGATCGCACCGCCCTTGAAGACGAACACCGCGCCGGTGCCGTCACCGTTCACGTTCGCGCCCGGAGCCGAGACGATCAAATCGCGCCGCCCATCACCGTCGACGTCGACGTCTCCCATCAACACGCGGCCGAAGCCGAGCGCGCGCGTCTGCGGCACGAGCGGAGTCGCCACCAATCCATCTCCCAGAATGCTCGCCAGCCGCTCGCCCTGCATCGGACGCTTGGCGACGATCTGCGAAGTCGGCACGAGCAGCACCGTCGGCTGCGTCACGCCCTGGAACGGATAGAGGTCAGCGGTGATGGCCACCGAGTCGGAGCCCATCATCGGCACGTCACGCGCACGCGTGATCGAAATGCCGAGCCGCATGGTGGGCACGCCGGTCTCCGTGTCGCCCGAGATGCGCACCCACGAGGGGTTGGCGTTCATTCCGCAGCGCATGCCGCCAGGGTCGAAGCCGAACGCGATGATCACGCCCTGCCGGTTCGCGTTGTCCGAGTAGCGAAGGCCGAGCTCGTCGCAGCCGTCGCCGTCGAGATCTCCCAGGGCCGCGGGCATCGACGTCGCCTGAGTCAGGAACGGCAACGTAAACGCCGGGTCACACGCCATCGACGGCTTCGCCAATTGCGGATCATCCGCGGGCCGTCCGAGGAACACCTCGAAGCCGTTCGCGCGCGTCACGCCGAGGTCCTGCCGGCCGTCGCCGTCGAAGTCGAAGCCGCCAACGATGCCGTTGCGCGAAATCGCCGAGCGCTGACAAATCGCCGCCGAGCCGCCGTCGGGCACCACGCAGCCCTGAATGTCGCGCACCGCCCACACGCGGAACCCCTCGCGCCACGTGCCGTCGCTCTGACCGAGCTGCACCAGCACACCTCCCGGACTCTGCGCGCCCGTCGGAGCGCACTCGGGACGATTCACGGCGTACTCCGTCGAGTTCACGCCGCCGTCGGCCGCGCGAGTCGGCAACCCGAAGTTCGGAGCCGCGATCGCCACGTCGAGCCTCCCGTCCCCATCGAAGTCCGTCATCGCGACGTCGACCGCCATCGTGCGGCCACCGAACGCGCGCACGCCGGCGTCGGTCACGTAGACGGTGTTCGCGCCTTCAGCGAGCACGCGCGGCGTGTTCATCGCCGGCCAACGCCAGCCGAGCGCCTGACCCGCTCCGACTTCGTTGCCGGAGTTGTCGCTGGCCGCGCCGTTCCAACCCGGAGCGCCGATGACCGCGTTCAACTGACCTGCGACGGGCCCGACCTCGATGCCTACGCCTGCCTGCTGACTCGCGGGACGGCTCTCGACGGCCACCTGACGCACGGGCCAGCTCGAAGGGTCCGCGTTGCCCGCGGTGAAGATGTCGAGGCGACCGGTGAAGTCTCCGAACTGCGTCGAGGCGCGACCGTTGAACGCCACCACGCTGGTCTGCCAACCGACGACCGCGGTGCCGAGGATGTCGGTGCGATTGGCTCCGTTGAGCGAGTACTCGGGACGATTCACGACGCTGCCGCTCGAGAGCCGCGAGAGTGAGAAGAACTCGAGCCGCCCGGTGTTCGGCGTCGTCACGCCCGCATCGACCTTCGCTGCGTACGGAGCGCCGAGCACCAGCTCCTGCTGGCCGTCGCCATCCGCGTCGACCACCGCGAAGCTGCGCGCCGATTGGATGTTGGCTTGATCTCCGTACACGCGCGCCCAGGCCGACAAGCGACCGATCTGCGGAGGCGACGTCGGCGGAACCGTCTGCCCGCTCATCGCGGAGAGATCGAACAACATCGCGCCGCCGGAATTGCCTCCGCTCTGCACGCCCGCGTCGTTCGCGCGCAGGTCGGGAGAGTCAGCGCGATCTGCCGCGGCCACCAGCAACGCCGGCCGTCCACTCGCCGCGGGAATGAAGCCCAGCCGCCACGTGCCTTCGTCGCCATCGGCCGTGTTCGCGGGGAGCACGTAGAAGTCGGGCGTGTCTTCGAAGCGCTTGGTCATCGACGCGCGACCGAGGTGCACCTGCGCGGCGATGACGTTGCGCGCGAGGTTTCCGCCGTCGATGGTCGTGGTGTTGTTCACCGAGCCGAGGAACGCGAGATCGACCAGCGAGTCTCCGTTCAAGTCGCTGGCGACGATGGCGCGGCCCTGACGCAGGTTCGAAAAGCGCCGCACGCCCGCGTCGGCGTCGAGGTCGTAGCCGCTCAGACGCACGCTCCCGAGATCCGGAATGGGCACGTCCTTCTGGAGCAGGAAGATGTCGATCACGCCGCGCGCGGTGAATGCGCCACCCGGAGCGATGTCGGCGCCCGGAGAACCGACGATGAGGTCCGCATCGCCATCAGCATCGACGTCGGCGATGGCGAGCGCTGCGCCGAAGTTGCCGCGACCGAGGCCCGTCAGCGGAGCACGCAACATGCGCGGACCGTTGGGGCCAATTCCATACAGATACACGGCGCCAGAATCCGCGACGGTCACGTCGTCGCCCGGAGCAGAGATCGCGAGGTCCGCGCGGCCGTCTCCGTCGAGATCGCCCGCGGCCATCACCGCTCCGAACTGCGCGGTGTCGGTTTGCCCCGTGATGATCCACGTCGGGCGATCGGGCAAGCCGCTCGCCGCGCC
>JAEUJS010000422.1 GCA_016792935.1 Archangium sp.
GGGCACGTACCTCTTCTCGTTCCTCGCGTGGCAGCGCATCGACCAGCTCGTCCCGCCCATCGTGTGGGAGTACTGGAACGCGCTCAAAGTCTCGCTCGGCTACGCGGCCGCGCCGATGCCCGCGTCGTACGGCGCGGTGTACCAGGCGCTCTTCATCTCCATCGGAGCCGTCGTCGCCGCCATCCACTTCACCCGCACCAGTTCGCGCGGTGCACACGTGTGGCTCCGCACCTCGGCCATCGCCGCGGGCTTGAGCGGCATGCTGGCGATGATCAGCGTCGGCACTGATGCACGCCCGGCCCTCGTCGCGCTCCCGCTGCTCGCCGCACCGATGCTCGGAGTCGGCATCCTCACCCGCCGCAAGGACGCGCTCCTCGCCGGCAGCGGCCTCACCGCGTTGCTCGCGCTCGTGCTGCAGCAGAAGTTCACCAGCGGCCTGCCGGTGATGGGCCTCTCGCTCGCGTGCGCCGCCGCCGCCTTCGCGCTCTCGCTCGGTGCGCGCTCCACCAGGCGCCTCAATCGCACCGCCCGGCTGATGCTCGCCAGCACCGCGCTCTTCTCGTCGGCGCTCGTCACGCTGGTCGCCGTCACGCAGCAGGGCACCGACACCTTCATCGCGCTCTGCGGCTCGAGCGTCGCGGCCATCGTCGCCGCGCGCTTCCTGCACCGCCGCGTGCTCGCCGCCGCGCTGTTCACCGCCGTCGCGGTGCTGGTGCGAATTCAGTCGCCGTTCGTCATGGGCGTCACCGCGCTCGCGCTCGCCTTGCTGGTCCTGCTGCCGCGGCGCTTCAGGACCGCGTGGCGCATTCAGTCCGTGACGCCGCTCACGTTCGCGCTCGCGTTCATCGCACCGGCGTGGGCCTTCACCTTCGCGTTTGCCGAGAGCGTCTTCGGCAACTCGGTCGCCGCGATGCCGGTGGGTCTCTCCTCGCTGCTCTCCGCGGCGACGTTCTTCCTGCTCGCGCGCGCCTCGAAGCCCGGTGCAGGTCTTCTCGCGATGCTCCGCGCGAAGCCCGAAGGTGTGCGCGCCTGGCTCGATGGAGTCGCCATCGTCCTCCTCGTCAACGCGGTCATTCCCTGGTCGTCGAACGCCGGCCTGTTCCCGGGCTGGAGCTCGCTGCACGCACAGCTCGCGCTCACGCTCTTCGCGGTTGGCTCGTCGGTGCACGCCGTCATTCGCGGACGCTCGGCGCAGGGCGTGCTGCTCGCCACGCTGGCCTCGCTCGCGTCGTTCGGCATCTCCGGCGGTCTGCTCGACCAGTCGGGCCCGGTGGTGTGGGCGTGGCCAGCGCTGATCATCGCGCTCTCGACGGCGGCGCTGCTCCCGAGCGTCACCGTGCCGGTCGCGGCGCTCTTCACCGTGCTGTCCGTGCAGGCCGACCCGAACCTGGTGTTGGTGCTCGCGGTCGCGACGGCGCTCCTCGCGCTCGCCGAGGAACTCGACCTCACCTGGAACTTCGTCCTCAACCGCGCGCGCATCGCGTGGTCGGCGTCGATCACCTCGGCGCTGCTCTTCATCACCGCGCTGGTGTTCAGCGCGCACGGATCGGCGAACCCGCCGTTGATGGTGCTCGCGGTCGCGCTCCCGCTGGTGTGGATGCGTGCCACACGCCAGGGCTTCGTGGCCGCGTTGGCGATTCCGCTCTTCGCGATCGCCACCGCGCTCGTGGCACCCGGTCTGCTCTCGCTCACGCCGGTGCTCGCGGTGGTGCTGACGCGCACGCTGACGTGGAACCGGGTGCGTGCGTTCATCGGCCTGCCGGAATTGAAGCGAAGCGACATCGAAGGCTTCGCGTTCGTCGGAGCGGCCGCCTTCACCGCGCTCCTGTCCATCGTCACGCAGCGCGGGCTCGAGGCGCCGTGGGCCGCGGCGCTGTTGGTGATGGGCGGCGGCGCGGGCGTGCTGCGCGTGCTCATCGCGGCGTGCTTCGCGGGCCTCAACCCGGAGCTGCGCCCACTCACCGTCGGTGGCCTCGTCGGCATCGCCGCGCTGACGCACCACGCGCCGCGCGCGCTGCGCACCATGCTCGGCAGCCGCTCGGTCGCGTGGGTGGAGATCACCTCGCTCGTCCTCGCGGTCGCTGGAGCCGTGCTCTCCGTGCTGGGCGCGGCCTCGGTGCCGCAGCTCAGCCCGCTGACGTTCTCGGTCGCCGTCGCGGTCGCGCTCGTCGCCGGCCTGCTCGCCACGTTCTCTCGCGCGTGGTCTGGCCGCAGGGTGAGCGATGCGAGCGCAGGCGGCCAAAATGGAAGCGGCTCGGCCCGCACGGTTCGCTACCCGAGCGCCATCGTGGCCTGCCTCGCGACGGGGCTCGCCGTCGCAGCGATGCCGGTGACCTGGCTCTTGCCGGCGACGTTGATCATCGCCGCGGTGTTGCTCGGCGCGCCGGTTCTCTTGTCGGCCGCGGGACTCACGCTCGGACTCAATTTGCTCGGCACGTTGCACGCGGGAGTTCCGGTGCTCGACGGCAACGTGCACGTCATCGCGCTGGTGCTCGCGGGCCTGTCGGTCGCGCTGCGCTTCACGCGCGTCGATGAAGTGGTCTCGACCTGGTGGCGCAAGCTCGGCCGCGAAGGTGATTGGAGCCGCGCCAGCTCGCTCTTCTGGCCCGCGCTGGTGTTGTGCGTGATGTCGCTGCCGTCGCTCGCCGTGCAGTCGTGGCCGGTGGTGTACTTCCCGCTGGCCGCGCTGCTCGTCACGCCGCGCCGTCACGAGCAGGCCGCGACGTGGACGGTGCTCGCGCTCGCGACGCTGTGGCTCTTCCCGATGCCTGTCGTCACCGCGTGCTTCGCGCTCGGCGGTCTCACGCTCGCCACGCTCGGCCGGTTCGTGGAGCACCGGCTTGCTGGCTTGTGGAAGGTCAGCGCGTGGGTCTTCGCCTTCGTGGCGCTCTGCGCGGCGGGCGTCGAATTCGGCTCGTGGACGGTGCCCTTCGCGTGGCTCGCGGCGGTGGCGGTGACGTGGCTGCAGGTCGGTCACACCGCGACGGGGCGCGGCTGGGCCTGGGGCGCGACCGGCGTCGGCGTGCACGTGGTGATGGCCTTCGTCGGCGTGCGGCTCTCGACGGGCGCGCCGATGGTCCTCATCTTCCCGTGGTGGGCGGCGGGCAGCGTCGCGCTCGCACTGCTGCGTCACTTCCGCGGCGGAACGAGGTCCGCCACGGCGTTCTCCATCGTGTCGCTCGTCGAGTTGATGAGCGGCGTGGTTCTCCTGCACTCCGCGCAGCCGCGTGAGGCGGTGTTGAGCGTGCTGGTGGCCATCGCGCTGGTGTTCATCGCGTGGCGCCGCATCGTGGAGAGCGACGACTCACTCAACGCGTGGCTCGGTCAGTTCGCGCTCGTCGGCGGAGCGCTCGCCGCGCGCATCCTCGGCAGTGGCGCGATGCCGGGCCTGACGGAGGCGTGGGTGCTCCTGGGCGCGTCGGCGGTGTTCGCGGGGCTCTCGCAGTTCTTGAAGCGCGAGGGTCGTCCGGCGGCGGGTGGGGTGCTGTCCATCGGCGCGTGGGCGTGGCCGGCGCTCGGTGCGGTGCTCGTGCCGTGGACTCAGTGGACCGCGGCTTCCATCTGGCTCGTCGGCGTGTCGCTGCTCGGCGCCTGGTTCTCGCGTACCACTGCTCGTCGCGCGGGCACGTTGGTCTCGGCCGCGGCCATCAACGCCGCGCTGGTGCTCGCGGGAATCGGCATGGGCTTCAGCGAGTGGCACCTGCGGCTGGTGCCGTTCGGTCTCACGCTGCTCGCGTTGGCGTGGTTGTTCCGCGACGAGGTCTCGGTGCGCTCGCAGATTCTGCTGCGCGCGTGGGGCATGGGCTTCGTCTACGCGGCGATGGCGTGGAAGCCGCTCACCGCGAACTCGGTCGGCGCGATGGTGTTGTGCGTGACGGTCTGCCTGGTCGGCATCGGCATCGGAGCGCTGTGGCGCATTCGCAGCTACGTGTTGCTCGGCAGCGGTGTGCTGGTGACGACGGTGCTCGCGACGTTGGTGCGCAGCGGTCTCGCGGAGCCTCGCCTTGGTGCCGTGTTCCTCTCACTGCTCGGTCTGCTCGTCGTGGTGGTGATGGTGCTCATCACGACCAGGCGCGACGAATTGCGCGAGCGCATGGCGTCGATGCAGCGGGTGATGGCGACGTGGTCTCCGTGATCGTCGTGATTGTCGCGAGGGTCAGGGTGAGGGTGTAACGGTCTTTCTGTGCGCTCAGGACCTCACGTCGTCACGCAGCTGTCGCCAATCACTCACCCGCGCTCACTCACAGATCGAGATCAGCGCGCGAGCTGACGACGGCCTTCCAGCGAGCGACGGCTCCGGCGCGCTCAGCCTCGGGCCCATCCGCGAAGTAGCCGAAGTTGTCACCGAAGGTGCGTGAGAGCTCCTCGATGGCCGACAGGCGAAGATCGAAATCATCCGCGTCCAGCGCTTCGACCAGCCACTCGATGCGCCGCATGCTGCGCGCGCGAGCCCACCACGCGGTCCAGCCTTCCGTGTGCGTGCCGAAGCCCGCGCGGGTGATTTCCTTCAGCGCATCGCCGGCCGACTGAGCGCAGAGCTCGTCTTCACTGCCGGTCAGATTGATCAGCCCTTCGATCGAAGACCGGTCGTGCAACACACCGAGCGCGCGCGCCGCGAGAGAACGTCGCAACGTGTCGGTGCTGGTGAGCTCCTGACGCAACGACGGCAACCGCGACTGGAAGTGCGGCAACAACCGCAATGCCGCGGCCGCAGCACGCGCCGCAGAAGAGATGTCGGGCTCGAAGTCGAACAACCCGCGCAGCACGCCATCGACGACATCGGGGTAGCGCAGACTCCCCGCGGTCAGCAGCGCGAGGTACCGCGTGTCGCTGTCTTCGTGATCGAGCAACGGAGCTACCGCTGACGCGCCCGCCTGACCCAGGCGCGCGAGCGCACCAGGCAACGGACCCAGTTCATCCGGCTCGGGCAACTCGACGACCGGCAAACGCGACCAGCCCGTCGGACCCGGGAACGCAGCAGCGAGCGCGCGTGCGGAGGAGTCGGGCGACTTCATCAGCTCCAACATCGCCATCGAACGCTCGGACGGATCGGGACCCGTGAGCAGCGTGATGAGCCCGTTGAACCACTCCGAATCGGAAGACGGAGGCGCCTGCGCGGCGGCTCCATCTTGTGCGTACCCGGGATCCGGCATCACGCCCGACGACGACGTGAACGTCTGCGCGACCTGCGGGTTCTGCTTTCGATACAGGATCAGCTCGTGGAACGCGGTCGGCAGGTCCTGACAGAACAAGATGAAGTCAGCGAGGCGACGCTGCGAGATGGGCCGTGCGCCGCAGTCTCCGTAGAGCATCGCGACGAGCCGTGACTGCACCTCGACCGGCCACACGAAGACCGTGCGCGGCATGCGGCCGAGCAGCGCGAGGTAGTGCTGCGAGAGCGCATCGGGCGGCAGCGGACCGACGTAGCTCCCACGCGTGAGCGCGACGGTGCGGAACACGCTCGCGGCATCGAGGGGCACGGCGAGCTGACGAATCACCGAGGCGTCGGTCTCTCCGCGCGAATCCCAACCGACGGCGGCGCCGCGCATCACGGCGAAGGCTCCGACGTATTCGAAGGTGCGGCGGCCGTACTCGAGCACCACGCTGATCAACGCTTCGCGATCGTTCACCGCCGCGCGCAACGCCGTGCGGGCCTGTGCGAGCGACCACTCCGTCGCGCTCGAGGGAACGAGTCCCGGAGGCGAAGGGAGAATGCCCTGCACCTGCGAGAAGTCGGGCATCGCCGCCGGAGCGCTGTACGTGCCCGCAGGCTGCACGGGCGCTTGCGGCTCGGTGAGGACCGGCTGCACCGGCTGCAGCAATTCCAGCGGCTGCTGCGTGACGATGGGCACCGGCGCCGGAGCGTGCTCGCGCTTGGTGAAGTCGGGCGGCGTCGGCGGCTCGGGCGGCACTTCGACCTTCGCGCCCGGCGACGAGATGACCTCGTTGACGTCCGAGAAATCCATCTCGTCGCGTGGCAGAGCCCCCTGGGGCGACGCCGTTGGGTGGTGAAACGAGACGGGAGGCGGGACAGGCGTACGAGGCGCAGGCGTCTTCGAAGCGACCGGCGGCGGCGGCTTGCTCGTCGGCTGCGGAGCGGGCGCTTTGGTCTGCGCCACGGGCGGCGCAGGTGAGTTGCGCGGAACGGCTTTGCTCCCGGTGGGACGCACGCGCTCGGCGGAAGGGCGGGGCGCCGACGCGGGCTGCACGAAGGACACGGGAATGAGATCGCTCGATGAACGCCGCGTCGGAGAATCTCCCGGCTTCTTCGGCGGCAACACGCCACCGGGGAACGAAATCTTCGGAGGTGGAGGCGGCGGCTCCATCTTCGGCTGCTCGAACTCACCGCTCGGCGTGTTCGAGATTTCCTTCGCGAAGTTCTTGTACCCGGGGATGTCCATCACCCGTGTCGAGGAATGTTCGCCTTCATCGAGCGGCGTGCCGGGGCTGCTGTCGACCGCGCCGTTGCCGTGCTCCGCGCGCGCGAAACGTCCGTATGCCGTCGGGTCGAGCACCGAGGTCTTCGGCTCGTCGTCTCCGAGCGGCAACACGTCTTCGACCTCGATCTCCCCCCCAACGGCGTCGCCCCCGAGGGCTTTGCCCGGGTCCTCGATGATCTCGATCTTCGGCCGCGGCTTGCGCACCGACGAGCTCATCTCGGCGCCGGGCTTCTTCGGCTTCGGCTTGTCGAGCAGCACCGGCTCGTCGACGATGCCGCGCGCGATGCGCTCCATCACGTCGTTGCTCAACGACTCGGTGTCGCCCTCGAGCGTCTGCGAGGCTTCCGACGAGACGACGACCGACGGCATGGTCTGCGCCGGCCGCGTGGGGTCGAGCTGACGCAAGAGCTTCTCGTACCGCGGCTCGAGCTTCTGGCCGTAGAGCGTCTGCTGCCAATCGCGCACGCGCGCCTCGAGCGCCACCCACAACTCGAGCTTGCGACCGAGCAGGAAGCCGACGTCTTTGAGCTGCGTGTTCTGCAGTGGATATGCGCACGCGAGGTGCAACGCCGTGCCATCGACCGAGAGCGGCACCACGTTCATCTGCCGCGCCATCTTCAGCGGCATCAGCGGGCCCGCTTCGGTGTTGGGCTCGAAGTCGGCCAGATTGACCAGTCGCACACCGCTCACGTCGGACACGGCTTGCAGAATTCCGGCTTCTGACACCGCGCCCATCTCGAGGAGCACGGTGTCGAGCGAACCTCCGTCACGACCGAGCCGCCGCAGCGCCTCGTCGACGACGCGCGCCGGGAGCAGTCCCCGGGCGATGAGGTGCTGTGCGAGCCGCTGAGGCATTCGTCAGGCGTCCTGGAGCTTCACCACGAACGTGCGCGTCAGCTTGTCATGGAGTGTCTGCCCATGCCGATCAAACAACGCGAGCCAGAATCCAGAGAGGAACAGCGCGAACGAGACGAGTGACAACGCCGCGCGGATCAGCGATCGCAACGCCGAAGGGGCCTGACCGGTCGCGTCGACGAGGTGAATGCCCATCATGCGGCGACCCGGCGTGCGGCCGTCCCACAAGAACGCGAAGAGCGCGGTGTACACGAAGGCGATGAGCGCGGTGAGGATGCCCGCGGGCACGGCGATGACCATCAACTGCTGCAGCGTGGTGAGGTTCTTCGGCGCGACGAATTCCACGGCGAGGAAGAGCAGCCCGAGCACCAACACCGAGACGAAGAGCAGGTCGGTCATCCACGCGCCGACGCGACGCCAGAGGGAAGCAGGCTCGGCGGTGACCGTGCGCTCGTCAGCAGTCTCGAACTGCGGAGTGCTCTCGAACGCCGGCGCCTGACCGGTCGTCGGAGGAGGCGGAGGCGGTTGCTGCGTTGAAGGAAGCAACGGCGCCTGTTGCACCGGCATCTCAGGCAATGAAGCGGGCCGCTGCGGAATCGCTTTGTTCGCCGGCATCCCGCGCGCGGCGAATGGGCCGGGAAGTCCGGGCTGGGTGACGAGCATCTCCGGAGGCAACTGCGGCGCGGGCGGCAGCGTCGCGTACGACGGAGACTTCGGCGCAGGCGCGGCAGGAGGCACTGCGGCAGCGGCGGCGGGCGGAACGCTGGTCGACGCCGGCACGGTCTTCGGCTCGTCGTGTTGTTCGATCGCCCCAGCCGACTCGTCGGCTGAACTGATCGCGATTTCGTCTTCGCCACCGAGCGGAACGGGCACGCGATCCGCCCAGCCGACTTGTCGGCTGATTTGATCGGGCGGCGGCTTGTACGACGGCTCCGCGCGATTGGGCGTCGCGGCGCGGCGGTGATCTTCCGGCGGCAGCGCGCCCTGGAACGGCTGCATCGGCGTGACCTGCGGCAGGTTCTGCATCGACGCCGCGGGTCGCTTCTGTGCGAACTCGGTGGGCGAGGGCGGCGCGACGCGCGCGGGTTGCTGCAGGTTCTGCAGGCTCTGGAGGTTGGGCGTGTTCGGCGGCAGCACGCCCGTGCGATCCAACATCGCTGCGGGCGCGTGTTGCGGAAGCACGCCGGTGCTCGGCAGCGCAGGAACCGGCGCGGGTGGGTCGATGGGCAACGTGCGATCCGCCCAGCCGACCTGTCGGCTGATTTGATCGAGCGGACGCGTCGCAGCGGGAACCGGCACGGTGATGGGATCAGGTCCGCGCGGAGGTGGACCACCGAGCCCACTGGGCGTGTTGCGGAACGCACCAGGCACGGGCGGAGGCGGAGGCGGAATTCCGGAGCCGCTCGGCGAGCTGCGGAACGGAACGTTCGTCGGCGGAGCAGGCGTGCCCGAGCCACTCGGCGAGCTGCGGAACGGAACGTTGGTCGGCGGAGCAGGCGTGCCCGAGCCACTCGGCGAGCTGCGGAACGGAACGTTCGTCGGCGGAGCAGGTGTGCCCGAGCCACTCGGCGAGCTGCGGAACGCTCCACCTGGAGCCGGAGGCGGCGTGCGCATCCCGGGCGCTTG
>JAEUJS010000175.1 GCA_016792935.1 Archangium sp.
AGGTCGCGCTCGCGCTCACGCGAATCCCCGTAGGGCCCATGGCGCAGGTGGCCATCTTCCTCGTCGTCGCGGCGGTCGCCACGGGGTTGTTCTCGGCGGGGCCGAGCATGGCCGCGTTGCTCGAGGTCGCAGACGTGTTGAGCAAGCAGCACCCGTCGGAGCCGATCTACGTCGGGCTCGCGCTCTCGGTGTGCGCCGGCTCGAGCCTCTTCTTGACCGCCGCCACCAGCGGACCGCTCACGCAGTCGCTCGTGGAACGCGCGCGGCTCCGGGCGCTCGACGGTCGCCCGATTCGCTTCGGATTCGCGGAATTCCTTCCCGTCGGTCTCGTCGGCTTCACCGTGATCCTCGCGGTGAGCATCGCGCGAACGCTGTGGGCGCTCGGCGCGTGGAACTGACCTACTTCTTGCGCTTGCCGGCGTCGGGCGCCATGCCGGCGTCGGGCGCCATGCCTGCATCCTTCGCCGTGCCGGCATCGGCGACCGAGCCCGCATCGACGATCGCGCCCGCATCAGCCATCGCCCCTGCATCGGTGATCGCGCCCGCGTCGATCGACGCGCCGGCATCCACAGCGACGGGTGCTGCCGTCGAACCGGCGTCGTCGCTCATCGCATCGGGCACCGGCTGGCCAGCATCGAGCTGCCCGGCGTCAGGCTTCAGCTCGCCGGCATCAGTCGGCCTCGCCTGATGCGCGCACGCCACCAACGTGAAGGCTCCTCCAATCGCGACGACTGACGACCAGGACCGCTTCTTCATGCAGTTCTCCCTTGTTGAGTTGAGCCCCCGATGGCTTCGAGGCCCGCGCGCCAGAGCGCACGATCGATGACGTCTCCGCCCGAGGGCAGGCGAGCGCCGCCCCCGCGCTCGACGAGGCGCTTCAAGAACGGCTCGAGCTGCCGCCCGTAGTGCTCCATGCACTCGCGCGGGCGAATGCCCGGCCACGAGTAGCAGCTCACGACCGCGCGCCGAACGTCCTGCGGCACTGCTCTGGGAATCGTGTCGCCCCAGTGCTCGTCGTCGGGAGCAAAGATGAACTGATCGAGCGTGCCCATGGGGATGCCCTCGATGCCGCGCACCGTCGGCGGCGTTCCACTCGGCACGTAGGGGTCGACGTTGAGATCACAGATCACCGCGTGGGGCGGGAGCCCGCCGAGCGCGGCGTTGGCGATCAAGCGCTCGTCGCTGCGGTCGCGCTGGGTGGCGTCGACCAGCACGTCGGTGCCGCGCAGCTGCTCGTCGAGCAGCGCCGGAGAGGCGACGATGCGGCGGCCGATGATCGTCGCCGCGACCGGGGGCACCATGCGCTGCGACCACTCCGCCCAGCGATCGCGGCTGCCATATTTGATGGCCGCCTCGGCGGCGTGTTTGCCGACCTGCCCCGCTCCCATCACCGTCACCTGCAGCGTGCGCGCGGTGGGTACCAGCCGCTGCGGGTTGAACCGTTCGAGCGCGGTGAAGGCGGCCTCGAGCCCGTTCCACCCCACGGCGCGCATGTTCTCGACGAGGCGCGTGCCTTCGTCGTCGGCGATGCCGTCGAGGCTCACCGCGAAGGCCTGCAACGCGTTGAGCCGCGCGACACGCCGCGGGCGCGTCGGCAGGTGGAGCATCGACACCACGGTGGTGCCCGGTTTGATCAGCGCGTCGTATTCGTCGACCTCGGGCGAACGCAGCACCACCACGATCGACTGCGCCCAGGCGGCCGCGCGACTGGGCACCACCGCCAGGTTGGGCACTGCCGCGCGGTAGTCGTCGTCACTCAGGCCGAGCGCGCGTCCCAGCCCGGTCTCGATCACCACGCGCGCGCCCGAGCGCGCGACGCTGGCCAATAACGGCGGGAGAAAGTCTCGCCGCTCGCTCGCTTCCTTGTGCGTGCGCGGAAACCCGACGGTGATCATCGCGCCCCCTCGAGCCACCTGCGGTGAAGCCCGCGACCGGTCGCACGCTCTGCCCACACCCCGCCGACGACGGGCAGGTCAGCGCCACGCGTGATCAGCGCGCGCACGATGGGCTCGAGCTGCTTGCCGTACACTTCCATGCAGGCGCGCGGCTGAATGCCCGGCCACGAGTAGCAGCTGGCGACCGTGCGTCGCGAAGCGAGCGGGACCGCCGCGCCCCAGGCGGGATCTTCGCGCGTGAACACGAATTGATCGAGGTTGCCCTGGGGGATGCCCTCGAGCGCCTTCACCAGCGGAGGAGCGTGATGGCGATCGACCGGATCGACGGCGAGATCGACGAGCACGGCGTGAGCGGGCAGGCGCGCAAGCCGCGCAGTCGAGATGATCGGCCGCGAGGCGTCGACGCGGGCGGTGGCGTCGACGAGCAGGTCGGTGTGCGAAAGGAGGCGGTCGACGAATGATTCGTCCTCGCATGCCTCGACATCGAGCGCCGTCACCGCGACGCCGTGCGCGCCAACGGTGCGTAGCGAGCGCCGCACGTCTTCCGCGCCGTACCGCACCGCCGCGCGCACGGCCCACCCGCCGACCGCCCCCGCGCCGAGCACCACGACCTGAAGTGGTCTGCGCCCGGGTCGCGCAAACTCGGGCCACGTGTGGGCCAACTGTTCCATGCCGACCCTGATGCCGTTGGTGGCGACGGCCTCGAGGCTCTCGACCAGGCGGCGCCCGAGGTCGTCGACGATCTGATCCATCGCCACGCCGATCACGCCTGCCGCCTCGAGGGCCGTCACGCGCGAGGGTCGCGTGGGGAAGTGCAACATCGAGAGCAGGAAAGCGCCCCGCTTGAGCGCGCGAAGATCGTCGGCCGGTGGACACCGCAGGGTCACCACCAGCTGCTGGCCGAACGCTTCTTCCCGCGTGCCAAAGCGCACCGGCACCCCCGGTCGCTGGTACGCGTCGGCGCTCAGGCCCATGCGCGCGCCGTAGCCGTCTTCGAGGACCACCGCGGTCAGCGGGAACTGCGTCAGGAAGTCGATCAACGTCGGGAGAAACTCGCGAACCTCACCGCGCTCGTGGCGACTGCAGGGGAACCCGATGGTGGCGAGCATGCGTGCGTAGTTACGGCACGCTCAACGAACGCGTCCTTGATCGCCGTCATGGTCGCGCCGCATCGGCCAGGCCCAACATGCCGCGCATGCGATGTCCGTGGTTGCCGATCACCACGCTGGGATTCCTCGCGGTGGCGTGCGGGCCACGCCGCGTCGAGGTGCGCACCGAGGTGGTCGATCTTGCGGGGGCGCGCGCCGTCTTGCGGCTCGACGGCGAGGCCGTGTGCGAAGCTGAGCCGCGTTTCCTCATCGATGACGTCTCTTCGGTCAACTCGGTCTTGCGCGCCTTCGTGCGCGCCTTTCCTTCGAGTGGTCCGGCTGAATGGACGAACGTCGAGCTCGAGCTGCTGACCTCTTCGCTCGAGCGTCTGCCGCGCGTCATTGCCACCCAGCGCGCGCTGCTCGACGGGCTTTCGCGCTGCGACTTCGCGAGCGGCGGTGCGTGGCCGGAGCTGACGCAACGCGCGCGGGCAGTCCTCGATGAAGGGCAAGCGAAGCTCGACGCCATCCCCGAGGGGCTGCTCGCCGCGAAGCGGGCGCGCGCACTGTCGGCGTGGCGACGCGACCTGCAGGCCAACGCCGAGGCAGCGCGGCGGGGGTGCACCCCGCGAAACCGCGCGACCGTCTACGTTGCGTGGCGTGAAGCGGGCCGCACCACGTGGCGCTTCTGCGACGGCACCCAGGCCACGTCGGAACGCGGTGAGCGACCACGCGTCGAGACGGCGCTGACCAAAAGGCCGCTCCCCGCGCGCGTGTACCTCGACGCGCTGGCGAGGTTCCCCGCTGACGCGCTGCAGTCCGCCCCCGGCGAAGCGGAAGAGCTCTCGGCATGGTGACTTCTTCTTTGCCACGCGTGGTGCTGGTGCACGTCTCGGGCGTGGGCATGCGCGCCGCGCGCACCTGCGCGACCAGCATCGCCGGTGCGCTCGGCGCCGAGCTCTGGTTCGCGCGCATCGCGCGCCCGCGCCCGCGGTTCTGGAGCGCCTTTCTGCCCGGCAGCTGGCTCGAAGGACACCGGGCGCTGCGCGAAGCGCTGGACGAACTCAAGGTGCTTGCGCGGTGGTCGTCGGCCCACAAGCGAAAGAAACGCCCGCCGCCGAGCGCGCTGCCCGTCGCCGGCGACGCCCATCTCCTCGAGATTTGCCGTGACCCACGCGTCGAGTTGGTGGTCGTGCCGAGCACGCTCTCGAGCCGCGCAGCCCGGCTGGCGCGGCGATCGGGCGTCGCGGTGCTGCTGGCCCAGTCTGCGCCCGTCGGCCAGTCACCGCTGCTGGCGGCAACCAACCTGTTGCATCCCACACGGCCGGTGCTCCGCCGCGCCGCAGACTTCGCGCGTCGACTCCAGTCACCGCTCAACGTGGTGCACAACCTGCCGGGCTTCGCGGCGCAGCTGGTCGCCGCCGGGCTCGGAGCCACGGTGATGGCCTTGCCCGACGACCGCGCGGTTGCAGCGACCGTCGAGAGCCAACTCAAGATCGAGGTCGCCACGCTCGGATACCCAGCGGAGGTCGCGGTGACTCGACGCCTCGACACGGTCACTGGAATCCTCGAGGCCGCGTCTCGGTCGAACGCCGACACCATCGTGCTGGGGGCGCGCGCGCCACATCTCTTCCACAACCGCGTCTGCGAGCGCGTCTGCACGATGACCGATCGCAACGTGCTGCTGGTTCCGGCGTGAAGGCCGACCGCCGAGCGTCGGCGCCCCGGGGAGGAGACGCGCCGACGCCAGGCTTCACTGCGGCAAGAGCGCCACGCGGCGGTTCTGCGCCCAACACGATTCCTGGTGCTCGTTGCACAACGGCCGCTCGTCGCCGTAGCTGACGCTGTCCATCTGCGCGCGCGAGACACCGAGCTGCTCGAGGTAACGCTCGACGCTGGCGGCGCGCTTGGCGCTGAGCATGAGGTTGTACTCTTCGGTGCCACGTTCGTCGGCGTTCCCCTCGATGACGATGCGTTGAGCGGCGTTCACACGCAGGCAGCGCGCGACCTTGTCGAGCGCGGGGAGATCTTCGGACTTGATGAGCGCCTCATCGAACGCGAAGTGCACTCGAAGAACCGGGCAACGCGCAGGTGGCTCGGGACTCGCGACGACCGTAGGCGCGGGCGACGAGCTCGGGGGAGCCGGCGCCATGGGCGTTTCGCGCACCACTTCTTCGGGCGCCGGCTGTTGCTGGTGAGCACAGGCCGCAGCGCAAGCGATGATCAGGATCGAGAGAGGAAGAGCGGGTCTCATGAGGCCTCCAGCGCGAGGGTTCGGCTCTTCCTGTATTCCCCGCGTCGACGCGGATCCTTGACGGCCATCAACCTCGCGTCAGGTCGGCTTCATCGCTCAGCTCACGCAAGCGCTGTACATCGGTGATGAGGAAGCCGAACGGCTGGGGCACGAGCACGCCCTGCTTCTTCCAGGCGCTGATCTGCCGGCTGGCTGACTCGATGGTGGTGGCCGCGAGCGCCGCGAGATCTTCACGGCGCAGGCGCACCGGCATCAGCGTGCCGCCGGGAAAGGGCGTCCCAAAGCGCTCGGTCAGTCCCACGAGCACCCGCGCCAGGCGCTGCGTGACCGAGCCAGCCGACAGGGCCTCGAGCCGGCGCGTCAGACGGAGCACTTCCTGGGCGAGCTCGAACGCGAGGGCCACAGCGAGCTCGGGGCTCTGGCGGAGCACGGCTCGCAGCTCGGCGGCCGGCACCAACGCGACTCTGGCCTTGCGCAGACAACGCACGTCGAATTGATACGCAGCGCCCAGTGAGAACGCGACCTCGCCGACCAGATCGTTGGCGCCCGCGACGTTGACCATCACCTTGCGGTGCGTGCGGCCCCGCTCGATGGCGACGCGCCCCATGAGCACCAGGCCGATCGCGCGCGCCTGCTCGCCTTCTCTCCACAACACATCGTGCGCGTCCAACTCGACCACGCGCGCGCGCCGCGAGAGCTCGACGAGCACCGACTCGGGCAGCGCAGAGAAGACCGGTGCGAGCCGGAAGGCGGCGCGGATGTCGGGCGAGGCAGCCATGCCCTGACTTTGCCCCAATCCACCCCAACCATGACGGACATCAACGTCCGGTGTGGCGCGATTGGGTACCAACACGAAAGTGAATCGTCTCCTCCTGGTTTCGAACCGACTGCCGATCACGCTCATTCCGGGCGCCGACGGACCTGCGATCGAACGATCGACCGGGGGGCTCGCCACGGCCCTCTCGAGTGTGCACGGCGATGGGCGTTCGCTGTGGTTCGGCTGGCCGGGCCCGGCGGGAAACGACCTCACCCCCGAGTTCACCGCGCTGCTCGCGGAGCAACACACCGTTCCCGTGGAAATCAGCGCCGCCGAAGTGAAGGCCTATTACGAGGGCTTCTCGAACGGCGTGTTGTGGCCGCTGTGTCACTACCTGCTCGACAAGGTGCGACTCGACGCGCACGAAGACTGGGAAGCGTACCGTCTCGTCAACGAGCGGTTCGCCGAGCGCATCGCACGCGAGTGGAAGCCCGGTGACGCCGTGTGGGTGCACGACTACCAGCTGGCACTGGTGCCGGCGTTGCTGCGTCAACGCTGCCCCGAGGCGCGCATCGGCTTCTTCCTGCACGTGCCGTTTCCTGCGCCCGAGATCTTCCGCATTCTCCCGTGGCGGACCGAGGTGCTCAGGGGAATCCTCGGGGCAGACGTCGTCGGCTTTCACACCGCGCAGTACGCGTTTCACTTTGCCTATGCCTGCTCGCAGCTGCTGGGGCTCGAGCTGGCCGGTGACGTGCTGCGCGACGACGGCAGGCCCGTTCGCGTCGCGGCCTTCCCCATCGGCATCGACGCCGAGGCCTTCGCGACGCGCGCTGCGAGTGAGGAAGTGCAGCGGCGCGCGGCCGAGCTGCGCGCGGGAATTCCCGAGCGCACACTGCTCGTCGCCGTCGATCGCCTCGACTACACCAAGGGGTTGCCGCGGCGCCTGCTCGCGCTGGAACGGCTCCTCACCCAGCGCCCGGAGCTGCGAGACAAGCTGCACTTCATTCAGCTCGCGGTGCCGACGCGTGAAAACGTCGACGCCTACGCCGACTACCGCCGCACGGTGAACGAGCTGGTGAGCCGGGTGAACGGCCGCTTCGGCACGCCGACGCGCAACGTGGTGCACCTGCTTCACCGCTCGGTCGACCCCGTCGAGCTCTCGGCGCTCTACGTCGCCGCCGACGTCATGCTGGTGACACCGCTGCGCGACGGCATGAACCTCGTCGCCAAGGAATACGCGGCCAGCCGCATCGACGATTCCGGAGTGCTGGTGCTCTCGGAATTCGCCGGCGCCGCGACGGAGCTGCACGAAGCGCTGCACGTCAACCCGTACGATCTCGACGCGCTCGCCTCAGCGATTCTGCGCGCCATCGAGATGCCGGGCGACGAGCGCGCTCTTCGCATGGCCGGGCTTCGCCGCTCGGTACACGGCGGCTCGGTGCACCGGTGGGCGCGCAGCTTCGTCACCTCGCTCGAGGAGAGCCCGATTCCTCCGGCGATCGCGCCGACCCGCGCGCTGGAAGAGGCGGCGCAGGCCTTGCGAGATGCGGAACCGCTCGTCGCGTTCCTCGACTACGACGGCACCCTGGTCGACTTCTCGACCAGCCCACGCACGGCGACTCCCGACCGCGAGCTGCTGCGCGTGCTCGAGCGCCTCGCGAAGAGAGCCACGGTGCACGTCGTGTCGGGACGATCGCGCGAATCGCTCGAGGACTTCTTCGGCAGTCTGCCGATCGGGCTGCACGCTGAACATGGACTGTGGTCTCGCAAGACGCCCCACAGCCCGTGGACGGCACGACTGCCCGTTCCCCCAACGTGGCTGGCGCCGTTGCGCGAGGTCTTCGAGGGCATCGTCAGACGCACCGATGGCGCGTTCCTCGAAGAGAAGTCGGGCGCCCTCGCCTTCCACTACCGCTCGACCGAGCCGCAGCTGGCGCAGCGCCGACTGGGTGAACTGCGCCTCGCGCTCGCCGCGCACCCGGCGTCGAGCGAGTTCGACGTGCTCCCCGGAGCGCGCGTCCTCGAGGTTCGACAGCGGGGAATCCACAAGGGCGTGGTGGTGCCCGAGGTGCTCGCCGCGTTGCCGAGCGCAGCGGTGATCGCCATCGGTGACGACCTCACCGACGAGGCCCTCTTCGGAGCACTGCCGGAACGCGCGGTCGCGGTGCGCGTCGGGCGGGGGCAGAGCATCGCCCGCTTCCGCGTGCCGGGCGTGCGCGAGGTGCGCGCGTTGCTCGCCTCACTCACGGAGACCACATGAGCCTCGCGGAAGCCCGCCTCGATCAAGGTGCGATCGGCAACGGCCGCGTGCTGGCGCTGATCGCACCCGACAGCGGCTACGACTGGCTGTGTCTGCCGCGGTTCGACTCGCCTTCGGTCTTCGCGCGCGTCCTCGATCGCGAGCGGGGCGGCACGTTCGTCGTTCGACCCGAGCGCGGACCGATCGACGGAGCGTGGTCGTACGTGCGGAACACCAACGTGCTCCAGGGTGTTTTCGACACCGGCGACGCGCGGTGGGAAGTGATCGACTTCGCGCCCCGCATTCCACGCGGTTCTTCGCACGACACGCCCACCGAGCTGGTTCGCATCGTGCGCCCGCTGCGCGGCACGCCTCGACTCAAGATCGAGTTCGACCCCCGCCCTGACTACGCGCGCACGGAGCCGGTGCTGGTGGAGTCGGGCGACGGCATCGTGGTGCAGGGCAGTCACGTGCCGCTTCGCCTGTTGTGCAGCGCACACGTCGCCAAGGTGTGCAGCCGCCAGCCGATCACGCTCGACGGGCCGCTGGTCTTCACGCTCACCACCGATCCCCTCCGCGCCGTGGTGCGGCCGGCGGAGGCCACGTTCTTGCTCGACGAGACGGTCGCCGGCTGGAGAAACTTCGCGCGCACCCTCGCTCTCCCCGGCTTTCACGATCAGGCGGTGCTTCGTTCGGCGCTGTGTCTCGCGCTCCACGCCAGCGTCGACACCGGGGCCATCATCGCCGCCGCCACCACCAGCATTCCGGAAGCGCTCGGCACGCCGCGCACCTGGGACTATCGGTACTGCTGGCTCCGCGACGCGGCCTTCGTGGTCGAGGCACTGCGCCGAGTCGCGCAGGTAGCGATTGGCGAGCGCTTCGTTCACTTCCTGCGCAACGTCGCCGACGCCGGGCCACTGCAGCCGCTCTACGGGCTGGCCGGTGAGCGTGAGGTGCCGGAGCTCGTCTTGCCGCACCTGCGGGGCTTCGCCGGCACCGGGCCCGTGCGCGTGGGCAACGCGGCCGCCCAGCAGCAACAAAACGACCTCCATGGCGAGCTGCTGTTGTGTCTCGACTCGCTCCTCAACGACCCGCGCGTGATCCTCGACGACCAGGAGGCGTGGTACCCGCTGGTGCACCGGCTCGTCGAAGAAGCGATCGCGCTCGCCCCGCGCGCCGACACCGGGATCTGGGAATTTCGAACGCTGATGCGGCACTACACGTTCTCGCTCGCGATGTGCTGGGCCGCGCTCGATCGAGGGGTCGCGATCGCGCGCCGCACCGGACACCAGCAAGACGCCGAGCGGTGGTCTTCGTTCGCATCACTCTTCCGTGAGCGCACGCTGGCCCGGGGCTACAGCGAGAAGCACCGCTGCTTCACGCAGGCCCTCGACGGTGAATGGCCCGACGCGGCCAATCTGCTCCTGCCCTCGATCGGGCTGCTGGACGCACGCGATCCCCGCTTCGTCTCGACGCTCGTCGAATACGAGCGACGCTTGATGCGTGACGGGTTGGTGCTCCGCTACGTGAACGACGACGATCTCGGCCCCACCACGAGCGCCTTCACCATCTGCAGCTTCTGGTGGGCCGAGGCCCTCGCGCTCTCGGGGCGCCTCGACGAGGCGTCGGCGTACTTCGAGCGCCTGTTGAAGTACTCCAATCCCCTCGGCCTGTTCTCGGAAGACGTCGACCCGACGAATGGAAAGCTGCTCGGCAACTTTCCCCAGGCCTACACCCACGTCGGGCTGATTCACGCCGCGGCGACGATTGGTGAACTTCGAGCAGCGCGGGATGGCAGAGTTCGCGCGTGGAGCTGAAGGGTTCGCGGTGGAAGTTCTGGCTTGGCGAGTTGCGGCGACGCCTGTTCGAACAGCCAGTCGAGGCGATCGTCGATCGCGCTCCGGTCGATCTCCGCATCGTCGGCCGCGTCTTGCTGCACGCGCTGATGGTGGGCGTCGGCGCCGGTCTGCTCGGCGTGGCCTTCGTTCGTCTGCTCGATGGCGCGCAGTTTCTGCTCCTCGAACGCTTCGTCGGCTACGTGCCGCTCCGCGCGAGCGGCGAAGAAGTCCACACCGTGGCGCACGGCTTTCGGTGGTGGCTGGTGGTGCCGACGTTGTTCCTCGGGGGCGCCTTCGCGGGGTGGATCATGCGCTTCGCTCCCGAGACCCGCGGTGGCGGCGCTGATGCGACGCTCGAGGCGTACCATTCCGGTGGTGGTCTGGTGCGCAACCGCGTGCTGCCGGCGAAGGCAGCGGCCAGCCTCGCGACGCTCGCGACCGGGGGCGCAGGCGGGCGTGAAGGCCCGACGATTCAAATCGGCGGCGCGGTCGGCTCGCTCGTCTCGCGCCTGTTGCGAGTCGACGCACGCGAGCGCCGCATCTTGCTGCTCGCCGGAGCGGCGGCTGGCATCTCTGCGGTGTTCCGCACTCCGCTCGGCGCGGCGCTGTTGATCGTCGAGATGGTCTATTCCGACGGCTTCGAGAACGACGCGCTGGTGCCGGCGGTGCTCTCGAGCGTCGTGAGCTACGCGATCGCGACCACCATTCACCCCGAAGGCTCGTTGCTCGGCCAGGCCGCGCGCTATCCCTTCGTGCCCGCACATCTGCCGCTGTACGGGGTGCTCGCGCTCTTCACCTCGCTCGGCGCGGTGTTCTTCCTCGCCGTGTACGAGCGCACGAAAAAGTTCTTCGGCGCGCTGAAGGTGCCCGATTGGCTCAAGCCGGCGATCGGCGGGGCGATGCTGGGGCTGGTGGTGCTGGCCGTGGTCTTCGCCTTCTCGCAGTTGGTGGAAGTCTCTCCGCGCGGGGTCGGCTTGCTCGGTGGCGGCTACGGGCTGGTGCAGATGGCGATCTCCGACACGCCGTTGCTCGGCAACTCGTGGCCGGCCGTCGCGTTCTTCGCGGGCATGATGATCGCGAAAGCGTTCGCCACTTCGCTCACCGTGGGCAGTGGAGGAAGTGCGGGCGACTTCGCTCCCTCGATGGCGATGGGCGGGTTGATCGGCGGTGCGTTCGGTCGCGCGGCGCGCCTGCTCATCGATGACCCCCGCATCGATCCCGGAGCGTTCGTGTTGGTGGGCATGGGCGCGTTCTACGGAGGCATCGCGCACGCACCGCTCGCGGCGCTGGTCATGGTCTGCGAGCTCGCGGGCACGTACGACTTGCTGGTGCCGGCGATGCTCGCCCAGGGCATTGCGTTCGTCGCGCTGCGCAATCACT
>JAEUJS010000532.1 GCA_016792935.1 Archangium sp.
AGTCACTCGAAGGGCAGCTGGTGGGTGACGAGTTCATGGTGCCCAAAGCGCCGAAGGGCACGGTGCTCATCGTGGCGCGCGATGGCCGCATGGAAGCGTTTGCGGCGAAGAGCTTCAACGCGGAATGGGCGGGGCCGACGCTGGCGATTCTCGGTGGCGCGATGGACTTGAAGGACTTCAAGTTGAAGACCGTGCCGAAGGAGACGGCGTCGCAGTTGATGCGTCAGGTCTTCGGCCATGAGGTCGTTCCGCTCGGCGTTCGTGAAGCGGCGATGCGGGAACTCATCGCGCGCGCGAAGCCCGACTGGGAAGTGGACTTCATGACGTTGCCGCCCGCGCTCCAGCTGCCGTCGCTCGGTGCGCCGTTCGTCGAGTACTTCACGCGATTTCCGCGCGCGCAGTTCAGCTCCGCCGCGCGGTGGGACGTGTTTCGCGAGCTGCGGTCGAAAGACGCGGTGCCGTATCTGACGAAGGAGTTCGAGGAGATTCGCGCCACCGAAGACTCCAACGTCTTGCGGTACGCGCTCGAGGCGCTCGCGGTGTCCGACGCGGATGCGGCGCGCTGTGCATTCTCCGACGTGCTCGCGCAGGGCGGTCTGTGGCTCGGTCGGGAGACGTCGAATCGCGAGGTCGAGGTCGAGCTCGCGGGCCGCATCGCGAAGTTCCCCGCGGGTGCGCCGTGTCGCGCGTTTCCGTTTCGGCGTGACCTGCCGTTTCCGAGCGACGCGACGTCGTTGCGACGGGTGGCGTTCTTCAGCGACGACCCTGCGCTGCCCCCGAAACTCATCGAGTGGTCGCGCAAGCAGAAGGACGAGTCGCTCGCCGAGAGCGCGCTGTGGGCCGCCGGTCGCGTGGCGGAGCGCGCGCCGCAGAGCGACTCGCTCGAGCCCATCGCCGCGCTCCTCGCTGCCGAGTTCAAGACGCGGCGCGCGCCGGTGATGCACGGAGCGTCAGGCGCGTTGACGCGGTTGATCAACCGACGCCCGGCGTTGTTCGAGTGGTTGCTGGCGCACCCCACGCCGAGCGCGAGCCCGTATGGCAAGCCTGATGATCTCTTCGAGGCCGTGCTCGCTCAGCTCGACTGGAGCGACGAGGCGTTCGCGAAGAACGTGTTCGCGAAGGTCGTCGCGCAGAAGAAGGTGCCGGGCGGCATCGCGACGCTGCACAAGGAAAAGCCCGAGTTCGTGCGCAGCGAGCTCGCGAAGCTGCTCACTTCGACTGAGGTGGCTGCGCTGACGTACGCGCTGCAGCTCGGTGGACGTGCTGGCATCGACGCGATTCCGCTCGCTGACGTCGCGCGGCTGATGGCTCACGCGAACGCCGGAGTTCGTTTCGAAGCGGTGCAGGCCCTGTCGATTCACCTCGTCGGGTCGGAGCAGTATTCGCGCGGCGTTCCGCACTTCCCGGTGCTGCTCGATCGCCTCGAGGATGACGATGAGAAGGTGCGTGCGTACGCGCTCCTGCTCGTCAGTCAGCTGGCGACGAAGGGGAAGTATCCGCAGTACGCGAACGCCACTCCGGAACTGAAGTCGCTGGTGGCCACCGTGCGCGAGCGCGCTGCGAAGGCGAAGGGGCCTGCGAAGGAGCGACTCGACTCCGCGCTTCGCTCGTTGAACTGAGTCGCTCACGCATCAGTTCGTCTTGCACTCCAAAGAAGCACTGACGGGCCGGTCATATTTTCTTTGCACACATGTAGGCATATGAGGGTCCTCCTCGCACAGGCGGACCTTCGATGAAAAACGTCAAACAAATTCTATTGGTTACGAGCGCTGTCTTTGCGGCGGGCTGTGGACAGCAAGATGCGGTGCTTCGCGGCGAAGAGCTCGAGACGCCTGACATCGTGAAACAAGAAGAAGCGTGGGCCTCGCAGGACAACCCGTCGCTCTTCACGAACACGCTCGAGTTCCGCTTCGACGCGCTGCCGCTGCAAGGTGAGGCGTCGGTGATTCCGTGGGCCGGCAGCTACTGGCCGACCTCCGAAGACAACATCAACTACCGCTGGGCAGGCGCGCAGTCTGACTCGCCGTCGTTGAAGTACGAGAAGGCGTTCGGCGGAAGCGGAGTGGAAGACGCGGTGTCGCGCGCGCATGGCATCGAGTCGGTTTCGAAGACGTGCACCGAGACGACGCAGTGCGATTCTTTTCTCGGCGAGACGTGCGCCAAGCGACCGGGCCGCACCGAAGGACGGTGCGTGGCGACGTGGTGGGGCATCTGCCACGCGTGGACGCCCGCAGCGATTCTGTTCCCGGAGCCGAAGAATCCGGTGACGAAGAACGGCGTGACGTTCCAGGTGCAGGACCTCAAGGCGCTCGCGTCGCTGGTGCACAACTCGACGCGCACGAAGTTCGTGAGCCTGCGATGCAACAAGCACGTCTCGGTGCCCGATGGCGGCGGCATTCGACTCGATCCGTACGGCCGGCCGATCGACGCTGACCGTGAGTGCCGCGACACGAACGCGGGCACCTACCACGTGCTGCTGGCGAACTACCTGGGCCTGATGCGCCAGTCGTTCGCCGAGGACCGGACGAACTCGTACGAGGTGTGGAACCAGCCGCTGCGCAGCTTCAAGGTGACCTCGCAGCGTGAGGTCACGGCGCTCGAAGCGAACCAGCTCATCGGCGTGTCGGCGAGCAACACGGATGCCGGCGTCGATGGCGGCGCGCTCAGCACCTACCGTTTCAATTCAGCCGCGGCGCGCTTCATCTTCGTGAAAGCGGAAGTGAAGTACATCTCGGAGAGCTCGGCGGAAGACGGCTACACCGCGCCGCGCATCGACCTGTACACGCGCACCGATCGCTATGAGTACGTGCTGGAGCTCGACGCTGCCGGAAAGATTCTCGGCGGCGAGTGGGTGGGCTCGAGCAAGCTGCACCACCCCGACTTCCTCTGGCTGCCGTTGGGCGCGAGCGGATCGGTGGCGGGTGGCGCCATCAAGTACGACGAGGTGAAGGCGCTCGTCCTCGAGTCGGCGGGCCAGGGAGCGCTCTCCGGTTCGGCGGTCGAGGTGAACGAGTCGGCGTCATTGGCGCGGGGCGAATGGCGGCACTACGGCCCATTCACCACGGCCGCGGGAGCCATCACCGTGACGCTGAGCGGAACCGGCGATGCAGACCTCTACGTGCGCATGAACGGCCAGCCGTCGCTGAGCCTGTATGACTGCCGCCCGTACGCGGGCAGCGCGAACGAGGAATGCGCCGCGACTGGCCCCGGCGCGCTGTACGTGTCGGTGCACGGCTACTCGGCGGCCACCGTGCAGCTGCGCGTGCGTTACACCGGCCTCGTCGCCACCGACGGCGGCGTGCGAGTCGATGCCGGTGTCGTCGTCGATGCTGGCGTTCGTGCCGACGGCGGAATCACCGATGGTGGAGTGCGCCCCGATGGCGGGGTCGTCACTGACGGCGGCGTTCGTCCCGATGGTGGCGTCGTCACTGACGGTGGCATCGTCACCGATGGTGGCGTGCGTTCCGATGGCGGTGTGGACGGAGGCACGCCGCACCTCTCAGTGAGTGGCACGTTGGCCCTCAACGAGATGCGCGTCTTCACGCTGCCGGTCGTCGCAGGCCGTCGTGTCGTGGTGCGCTCCACTGCGCCGAACGACGTGGACGTCTACGTGCGAATGAACCTCGCGCCCACCACGAGCTCGTACGACGCGCGCGCCTACACCGCGTCGGGCAACGAGACGCTCAGCTTCGTGCCGTCGAGCAGCGGCGTGCTCCACATCGGAGTGAACGGGTATGCGGCTTCGACGTTCACGCTGACGACAGCCGATCAATGAGCGCGTCGAGCTCTGAGGATCGCCGCCGCAAGCGCCACGAGCGCCACGAGGCAGAGAACGCTCAGGGCGAGGTACCCGCGAATGAGGCCCGCTTCTGACCAGAGGTAGTGGTCGACGAGCCGTGTCGCGTCGGAGAGCGCTCCGCCTTCTTGTTTGCCGAAGGGGATTTCGGCCGGGTCGCGCCACGCCGAAAACCATTGCGTGAAGGTGACTGACCACGCGCTCGCTCCGATGACGAGGAACCCCCAGCGCAGTCCGCCGCGAGAGAGCCGCGCTTCATCGGGCAGGAAGACGCTGAGCATCAGCAGCGTTCCGAGAATCAGCGCGCCGCCGTCGCCGCTGAAGACGATGAACTGCTCCATGACTCCCGCAGGGAGCAGGAGGCCGACGAGCAACAAGACGAGCACGATGGCTGCGGGCCAGGCGCGCGCGCGCCAGCGGTTCAACACGTACGCGAGTCCGCCGAGCTCGAGCACGATGAACCAGATGCTGCGCGAGGCTCCGCCGATGGTGAACCACGGGAGCGGGAGCGCGAACGCACCGCACAGCCATGCTGAGATGGCGTGACCGAACTCGTGGAGCCACATCGCGAAGAGGACGGTGAGGACGAAGCGGCCGGCTCCGGTCTGGGCGAGGAGCAGTGTGACGACGAGTGTGATCGGTAGCGCGATCGCTCTGGCTTTCAGTCCCTCACCCCGACCCTCTCCCGACAACTCAGCAGCCAGGGCTGCTGGGCGACGAGGGGCGGGAGAGGGAGTCATCACCTCTGCCTTCGGGAGACCTCCAACGGGGCAGTCGTAGAAGTGTCCGCGCTCGGCACCGCACTGAGGACACGTTCCGCTCACGTCTCGAAGAGTAGTGCGGCAACATCGCGGTTCATGCGCACCATCTTCATCGTCGCCTCCATCGTCGTGGTGGGTCTGCTCGGAGCGCTGTCGTATTTCTACCCGCCGGTCGCGTTCAGCTTCGTGCTCGTGGGGCCGGTCGTGATTCGCGGCTTCCAGGACCTGCTGCAGCGAAAGCAGGCGGTGCGCCGCAACTTCCCGGTCATCGGCAACTTCCGATACCTGTTCGAGCTGATCAGACCTGAGATCAACCAGTACTTCGTCGAGTCGAACACCGACGGCGTGCCGTTCAATCGCGACACGCGCTCGCTGGTGTACCAGCGCAGCAAGCTCGACCCCGACACCGTTCCGTTCGGCACCAAGTTGGATGTGAACTCCGTCGGCTACGAGTGGGTCAATCACTCGCTCGCTCCGCATCACGTCGACCCAAAGACGCTGCGGGTGACGGTCGGTGGCCCGCAGTGCAAGCAGCCGTACGCGGCGAGCATCTTCAACATCTCGGCGATGAGCTACGGCTCGCTCTCGAAGAACGCCATCCTCGCGCTGAACGGTGGCGCGAAGCTGGGCGGCTTCTTTCACGACACCGGAGAAGGCGGCATCAGCCCGTACCACCTCGAGAAGGGCGGCGACCTGGTGTGGGAGATCGGCACCGGCTACTTCTCGGCGCGCACGCTCGACGGAAAGTTCGACCCCGAGAAGTTCAAGGACCGCGCGTCGCTGCCGCAGGTGAAGATGACCGAGCTCAAGTTGTCGCAGGGCGCGAAGCCCGGGCACGGCGGCATTCTCCCCGCGCGCAAGGTGACCGAGGAGATCGCGAAGATTCGCGGCGTGCCGATGGGGCAAGACGTGCTCTCCCCTCCCGCGCACGCGGCGTTCAGCACCCCCGCAGGGATGATGGAGTTCCTCGCGAAGATGCGCGACCTGAGCGGCGGCAAACCGGTCGGCTTCAAGCTGTGCGTCGGCAAGCGCCGTGAGTTCCTCGCGCTGTGCAAGGCGATGAAGACCACGGGCATCACTCCGGACTTCATCAACGTCGACGGTGGTGAAGGCGGCACCGGCGCTGCGCCGCTGGAGTTCAGCAACTCGGTCGGAGCGCCGCTGCGCGAGTCGCTCATCTTCGTGCACAACTCGCTGGTCGGGTTCGGGCTGCGAAGAGACATCAAGGTCATTTGTGCTGGACGCATCGTGACTGGCTTCGATGTCGTCTCGCGCATGGCCATCGGCGCGGACATCTGCAACTCCGCGCGCGCGATGATGATGGCGCTGGGGTGCATTCAGGCGTTGCGCTGCAACACCAACGATTGTCCGACGGGCGTCGCGACGCAGAACCCCGAGCTCGTCGCCGGTCTCGACGTCACGCACAAAGAAGTGCGCGTCGCGAACTACCACCGCGAGACGATGAAGACGGTCGCCGAGATGGTCGGGGCGATGGGGCTCGAGCACACCTCGGGCTTGCGGCCGTGGCACCTCATGAAGCGCACGGGCCTCGCGGAGATTCACCACTACGGAGAAATCTACGAGTTCATCCCCGAGGGCTCGCTGCTCGGGAAAGACGTGCCGGAGTCGTTCCGCCGCCCGCTCGAGGCTGCGAGTGCTGACACCTTCGCGTCAGCGACCGGCGGTGCCTGAAGCGGCGAGGAAGGCGTCGATCGCGTCGCGACGATCCTGGTACGGCGGCAGCAGCTCGTACTCTTTGCGCGCGCGCTCGGCCGCTTCGCGCACTGCCTCGGGCTTCGCCTTCGTCAGCCGCAGCGCACGCGCGAGCCCAAACGCGAGGCGCCCACGGGTTCCCGGCAGCAGCGCCTTCGGCATCACGGCTTCCGCCGCCGTCCACGCCTTCAACGCAGCCTGCGGATCGAGCGATTCCTGCGCTTCGGCTTCACACACGAAGCCAGCCCGCACGATCTTCTTCTGTGGATCCATGAACGGCGCGTCGAGCTCCTTCGCGCGCCGGCAATCAGCGAGCGCCTCCTTCGAACGGCCGTTGTGGTTGAGCGCGCGCGCACGAGTTCGCAGCGCACCGGCGAGTGACGACGGATCTTTCGACTGCTCGAACCACTTCACGCCCTCTTCCGCGAGCTCCAGCGCGCGTTTGTCATCGGTGTGCTCGTAGGCGTCGGCCAGCGCGACCATCACCTCGGCGGGAGTCGAGTCGTTCTCTTCGAGCTCCGTCCGCGCACGCTTCAGCGCTTTCTCGAGCATCGCGATCGCTTCGGCGTGACGGCCTTCTTCGTCGAGGCCGCCTCCGAGTGAGACGTAGCGGAAGATGAGCGATGGATCGTCGGCGCCCTTGAAGCGCTCGAGCATCTTCACCGCCGCGAGCTCGAGCTCGTTGCTCTCGGACACGCGACCGTTTTCCCACATCGCCGCGGCGAGCTTGATCATCGACGCCGCGTATTCGCGCGAGTTCTCTCCGTAGAGCTCTTTCGTCAGCTCGGCCCGACGTTCACGCAGCCTCAGCCGCTCGAGATCATTTCCATCAGCGACCGCGATCCACGCCTGCGTGTCGAGCAGCGAGAGCTCGAGCCGTGGATCTCGCCCGAGGCGAATCCACAACGCCTGGCACGCGTTGGCCATCAAGCGCGCCTGACCGATGAGCTCGGGCCGCTCGGTGGACCAGATGCTGATCTTCGCCGCGCTGTAGAACGCGTTCTCATCGTCACCGGCGGCGAGCGCGAGTTCCCACGCACGCTGGAAGTCGCGGCGACACGCGTCTTGATCTCCGCGGCTGGCTTCGATCATCGCGATCCAGTACCAGGCCTCTCCCTCGAAGCCGGGTGTGCCCGCGTCGTGCGCCAGCCCCACCACCTTGTTGGCGTGCTCCAGCGAACGGTCGCCCTTCTCGAGCAGGTAGAACGCGTGCGCCGACATCAATTCCTTGCGCAGGAGCTTCGTCACCTCGGGGCTCACGCCGGCGATCGAATCGGCCGTCACGCGCGCGACGTGGGCTTCGTCGGCGCAGGTCGTGTTCTCGACCAGCTCGTCGATGACGTCGTCGCTCTTCGCGACCACGCTGCCTTCGACTTCCTGCAGCGCCTCGATGATGGTGCGCAGGCTCTGCTCTTGCCGCTTGAGGCACACCGCGCGCTGCACCTGAAACGCGCTCTGTTCCGAGCGCTTCGTCTGGCAGGTGTCGACCGTGAGCCGCGCCCACTCGTCGACGCGCTTGTCGATGGTGCCGAACGCGTGGTCGATGCGCGTCTTCGACGACGCGAAGTCGGCGACGAGCTGATCATGAAACGCCGCGCGTGAGGAACGTGGCCACAGTCGCTCGACCTCGTCGGCTTCGCTCGGGCACGGGTTCTTCTCGACGCTGCGACCGGCCACGACCGAGAGCGCGACGACCAGCACTGCGAGCACGGCGATGAGCGCGCGACGCCGCTTCTTCGCCGGGTCATTTCCCAGCGCGTCGATGACCGCGGCCATCGACGGGAACCGATCCTCGGCCTTCGGAGCGATGGTGCGCATCACCACCGGCCACAACCACGCGGGGATGTTGCCGTCGGCGCTCTCCTTCACCGGAGACGTCTTCAGCGCGCGGTAGTACTCGCTCAGTGAGCGCCCCGGAAACGGACGCCGCCCGTAGAGCGCCTGAAACAGCGCGACGCCGAACGCGAACTGGTCGGACGCGGGAGTCGACGCGCCTCCCTTGAAGAGCTCCGGCGCGATGTAGCCGGGCGTGCCGCTGACGCTCCCCTCTTCCGTCACCGAGTCGAGCGACGCGCGCTCGAGCGCCATCGGCGCGCTGGGGTCACTCACCTCGTCTGAACTTCCACCGCGTTCCGGCGGCCCGCTCGCCGCATCGCTCGTGCGCGCGAGACCGAAGTCGAGCACCTTCACCTTGCCTTCGGGCGTGACGATGACGTTCGACGGCTTGAAGTCGCGGTGCACGAGGCCGGCGTCGTGCACGGCCTTCAAGCCCGCTCCGGCTTGCGACATCACGTCGAGTGTCTGGCGCCAGTCGTGCTTCGCCTTCACCCACGTGCGCAGCGTCTCGCCCTCGACGCGTTCCATCGCGAGGAAGACCTGGCGGTCGTGGCGGCCGGCGTCGAAGACCGCGACGGCGTTGGGGTGCGAGACCCGCGCGAGCGCGCGCGCTTCGCGTTCGAGTCGGGCGGTGGCGCTCGTCGAGCCGTCGGCGCTCCCGCGCGCGAGGATGAGCTTGAGCGCAACGCGGCGATCGAGCACCGGGTCCCACGCGTCGTACACCGCGCCCATGCCGCCCTTGCCGAGCTCGGACACCACCACGTAGCGGCCGACGACGGTGCCGCGGGCGAGCACTCCGGGCGTGTCGGGTTCCGACTCGGGCTGAACGCGCGGCACCGGGCGGCCGTCAGACGTCTTCACGTCGTCAGCAGAGGCCCCTGGTCGTGAATCGACTTCGGCCGCAGTGCGCGTCGCGTCGTCTCTCTCGGACGCGAGCTGCTCGAGCATGTGTTTGCACGAATCACAGGACGCGACGTGACTCGCGACCGTCTGCGCGCGCTCGTCCGGCAGCGTCTTGCGCCGGAAGGCTTCGAGCTCGTCGCGCGTGGGATGGGTCACGCTCCCTCACCCCCAAACTTCTCCCCGAGGGAGAGGGGGACCGTTGTGCTCACTTGCCGAAGACCGAGATGGTGACGAACGCGCGCACGCTCGCGTCCTTCGAGGTGACGGTCTCTTCGCGCGGGCCCGCGGCCAGCACGCTCTTTCGCTGCCACGTCGTGGTGCCGCTGAGATCGAAGTTGAGTCCCTGCGCGGTCGAGCCACCCGGAGAGAACTCGAGCACGTCGCCCTCACCGCACGGGTCAGCGTTCTTGGTCGCGAAGCCGCGCAGCCTGGCCTGCGTGTCGGAGTTGGTGACCACCCACTTCACCTTCTGCTTCGCCGTCCACTCGCTCTTCCCGCTCGCGTTGCCATATTTGTACGCGCGGCCCTTCGCGCAGCCGAAGTCGCCCTGCTCGAACGCGGTGCTGCCGCTCTTCTGTTTCTCGAGGCCGTCGCCCTTCTCGTCGAGCAGCTGCGCGCGAATCAGAATCGGCAGGCCACTGGCGACGACCGCGTTGCCGACGGTGAGCTCGACTTCTTTGCCGTCGCTGACGAGGAACAACTTCACGCGGCCCTCGGCGAGCTTGAGTTCGCGCACTTCGACTGACGCGACGCCATCACCCGTCGGAGTCGCCGTCGCAGCCTGCGACGCAGCGACCGCGTCCTTCGCTTCTCCGGTCGCGGCCTTCACCTCGTTCGCGGTGCGCTCGAGGAAGCCCGACTTCGCGGCTCCAATCATGGTCGCGGTGTCCTTCAACTTCGGCTGAATGAGATCCAACCTCTGGCGCGCACGAGCCAACGCAGCATCGGCCTTCGCGATGCGTTCGAGCTCAGCCCTGTTCGCCGCTGGATTCCCGATGAGGCGCGCCTTCTCGGCGTCGAGTTCCTTCTTCGCCTTGGCGAACTTCTGCACCATCTCCATGTGCTTGGTGCCGAGGTTGCCCGCGGTGCGACCAGCGAGCGCATCGTTCTTCAGGTCGGCAGCCATGTTCGCGAACTCGGCCGCGGCAGTTTCGCTCTCGGCCATCACGGTGAGCAGCGGAACTTGAGCCAGGGCCAACGACGGCAGGAGCGAGAGCAACGTCAACGCGCGCATGAACGGCCTCCCAGGTGAGGGCGAAGTATGCCTCACGCGTTCGCTCGCGGAGGCGATTCCACATCTGGCGGCATCACCCCGAGGAGAGGGAGAGCTTCAGTCAGCTTGCGCGAGATTCGACGACCAGCGACTCGAGACCGGCCAGACGCATCACGCCGGCTTCCTCGAGGCGCGCGCGCGGCTTCACGGTCTTCACCCGCTTCGCGATGGCCGCGATGTGTTCCGGAGTCGAGCCGCAGCAGCCACCGACCAGATTCACCCAGCCGTTGTCCGCGAACTCACCGATGACCGCCGCCATCTCGTCGGGCGTCTCGTCGTAGCCACCGAAGGCGTTCGGCAAACCGGCGTTCGGGTAGCAGCTGACGTGGCACTCGGCGATGCGCGCGAGCTCCTGCATGTAAGGCCGCATCTCGCGGCCACCGAGCGCGCAGTTGATGCCCACGCTCAACGGGCGCGCGTGACGAATCGAGTCGTAGAACGCGCTGACGGTCTGGCCCGACAACGTGCGACCCGACGCATCGGTGATGGTGACCGAAATCATCACCGGCACACGACCGTTTCGCCTCCCATCGGCGTCGCCCCCAGGGGCTTTGCTGAGTTCCTCAAACACACCTTCGATCGCGAAGAGCGCGGCCTTGCTGTTGAGCGTGTCGAAGATGGTCTCGACGAGCAGCACGTCGACGCCGCCCTTCAAGAGCGCGCGAATCTGTTCTTCGTATGCCGAGACGACCTGGTTCCACGTCACCGCGCGGTATTCCGGACGATTCACGTCGGGAGAAAGCGACAGCGTGCGGTTGAGCGGACCAATCGCTCCGGCGACGAAGCACTTGCGGCCCGGCTGCGCGGCCTCGACTTGATTACATGCGTCACGCGCACACTTCACGGCAGCGAGGTTGAGCTCGCTGATCAACTCCGGCGCGAGGTCGTAGTCGGCCTGCGCGATGGAGGTCGAAGAGAAGGTGTTGGTCTCGACGACGTCGGCTCCGGCCTCGAGGTAGCGGCGGTGGATCTCGGTGATGACGTCCGGCCGCGTGAGACACAGCAGGTCGTTGTTGCCCTTCAAGTCCTTGGGGTGCGCCTTGAAGCGCTCGCCGCGAAAGTCCTTCTCCTCGAGCTTGTAGGTCTGGATGAGCGAGCCCATCGCTCCGTCGATGACCACGATGCGCTCCTTGAACAGCTGCTCGAACTTGCTCTGGCTCATGTCAGACGGACCTCAGTTTTGCGGGGGACTTCCTGGTGCGCGTTCCCGTGAGGAGGAACGCCTTGAACGGTGACCCCGCATCACGCGGGGTGGGCAGCACTTGTTGTTCGGCCTCGAGACCGACGGCGCGCATCGCGGCTTCCACGGCGGTGGGCTCGAAGCCGAGGTGCTGGTGACCCAGACGCGAGCGCACCCACGCTTCGTCGTGCGGCATCAACTCGAGCACGATCATGCGCCCGCTCTGACGGAGCAGCCGCGCGCCTTCCGCGAGCACCGCCTCGATGTGCGTGACGTGGTGCAGCGACTGCGAAACGACGACGAGATCGACGCTCCCGCTTGGCAACGGGAGGTGTTCCAGGTCTGCCGCGAGGAACGTGATGTTGGTGAGCGATTGACGCGTGGCCTCTGCCTTCGCCTTGGTGAGCGCCGACTCGGAGCGATCGATGGCCGTCACGTGTTTCGCCCAACGCGCGAGCTCGACGGTCAGCATCCCCGTGCCGCAGCCGAAATCGACCACCTCGAGCGGAGGCAACAGCGAGCTCAACGCCGCGCTCCACAGCCGCCACGACTGACCAGGCTCGAGCAGCTTCTCGTTGAGCGTCTGCACGTCTTCACGGCGACGCAGCAGCTCGGTGAGCCGCGCCTTGTCGCCGTATTCGTCAGGCGCGTCCTTCGCGAGGCGGATGAGCGGCCACAGCGCGGCCTTCTCGTCCAACGCGAGTGAGTAATAGGTGTACCCGCCGTGCCGCTCTTCGCGGATGAGGTCGAGCCCCTTCAACTTGGTGAGGTGGTGGCTCACCGACGACTGCGCCACGCCGACCAGCGAGACGACTTCGGTGACGTTGAGGCGCGCCTCGCTGATGAGCCGCAGAATCCGCAGCCGCGTCGGGTCGCCCAGCGCTCGAAATGCCTCCGTCAACGCGTCCATCGATACATGTAGATATATCGATACGGACGTCTGATCAAGCCGGCTTACGTCCCTTCGTCGGGGTCGTGAGGCGAGTCGCCGTTGAGCTCGGCGACCTTGCGGTAGAGCGTGCGTCGATCGAGCCCGAGAATCTGCGCGGCCTTCGCCTTGTGCCCACCGGTCTTCTCGAGCACCCGTTGGATGTATTGGCTCTCGAGCTCCTTGAGCGAGAGCTCTTTGGCGAGCGCCGCTTCGAGGAGTGAGGGTTCAGCCGCAGCGCCCGACACCCAGCTCGCGAAGTCTTCCGGCGTCAGCACCGAGCGCCCCGCCATGGTGCTCGCGCGCTCGAGCGAGTTGACGAGCTCTCGCACGTTGCCGGGCCAGCTCTGCGCGCGCAGCCAGGCCATCGCCGCGGGAGCGACTCCGATGGTGGTGCCGCCGCGCCGCGCGATGCCGGCCAGCACTTGATCGACGATGGCCTCGATGTCTTCGCGCCGCTCGCGCAGCGGAGGCACCTCGATGCGCACCACGTTGAGCCGATGGTAGAGGTCGGGGCGAAAGCGCCGTTCCTTCAGCGCGTCTTCGAGCGGCCGGTTGGTCGCCGCCACCACGCGCACGTCGACGACAATCGGCGTCGCCGCGCCGACGGGGCGCACCTCGTTCGATTCCAGCGCGTGGAGCAACTTGGGCTGCAGCTCGAGCGGCAATTCTCCGAGCTCGTCGAGGAAGAGCGTGCCGCCGTTGGCCTGCTCGAACATGCCGGCGCGGTCTTCACGCGCGTCGGTGAAGGCGCCCTTTCTCACGCCGAAGAGCTCTGATTCTGCGAGCCCGCTGGGCAACGCGGCGCAGTTGAGCTGCACGAACTTTCCGGCGCGGCGATCGCTGGTCTCGTGGAGCACGCGGGCGAGCGCTCCTTTGCCGACGCCAGACTCTCCGGTGATGAGCACCGGCAGCCTGCTCGGCGCCGCGCGACGCACGAGCTCGAGCGCGCGTTGCATGGCGGCACTGCGCGCTGCGATGCCCTCGGGCTGTTGCGTGGTGACGACTTCATCGCGAAGCCGCGCGACCTCACGCTTCAGGTTCGTCTCGCGCAGCGCACGCTCGATGGCCAGCACCAGCACCTCGAGCTTGAACGGCTTGGCGAGGAAGTCGACGGCGCCTTGACGCACGGCCTGCACGGCGAGGTCGATGCTGCCAAACGCGGTGACCAGCAGCACCATCTGCTCGGGGCGGGCCTTCTTCACCTCGCGGAGCAGATCGATGCCGCGCAGCTCGGGCATCTCGACGTCGGTGATGACGAGATCGAACGGCGTGGTGCTGAGCAGCTCGAGCGCCTTGCGTGCGCTGGTCTCGCCCCGCACGGCGAAGCCTTCCTCGGGGAGCGACTCGGTCAGCCAGGCGACGATGCCCGGGTCGTCGTCGATGATCAGGAGCGTGGGCCTCATGGACGAGATCCCTCACCTTGACCGTTCTTCTCCCCAACGCCGTCGCCGCCAGGGGCTTCGGCCCGGGGGAGAGGGGACTCTCCTGCGCGCGGGAGACGCACTTCGATGGTGCAGCCCTTCGGAACGTCGGCGACTCGCACTTCTCCTCCGTGTTCCAGAACGATGGACCGAACGACGGACAGACCGAGGCCACTCCCTTCCTGCTTCGTGGTGAAGAACGGCTCGAACAACTGCTCGCGCGCTTCGCTCGGAACGCCCTTCCCTTCGTCTTTCACCGAGAGCTGCAGCTGCTGCTCGTCGCCAGTGAGCGTCACTGTCACTTTCGAACCGCGCGGGGACGCTTCGAGCGCGTTGCGCACCAGGTTGAGCACGACCTGCTGCAGCTGATCTGCGTCGGCGTTCAAGTTTCCAGCGTTGGTACTGCTCAACACCAACTGCACGCCGCGGCGTTCGGCCTCGAGCTCGAGCAGCGACAACACGCGTTTGACGACCTGCTGCGCATCCAACGACGAGCGCACCGGAGCGCGACGCCGGGTGATGGACAACATCTGCCCCACGATGCGCGTGATGCGCTCGGTCTGTTCGACCAGCATGTCGGCCACGCGGCGTGTCGCTTCGGCGTCGGCCGGGTTCTTCAAGAGCGAGCGCGCCCGCCCCTCGAGAATCTGCAGCGGAGAGCCAATCTCGTGCGCCATCACCGCGCTGAGTTGTCCGAGCGTGATGAGCTTGTCAGCGCGCTCGAGGCCGCGCTCCAGGTTGCGGCGTGCTTCGATTTCTTCACCAGCGCGCGCGCGCGCACGCTCGAGGGCACCGACGAGGCGATCGAACTCCGCGCGCGTCTCGGCCACTTCGTCGAGCCCGGGCTTGAGCGGGTCCTGCGACTCGCCGCCCAGCTCGTGCATGTCGTCCACCAGCGCTTCCAGCGGCCGCCCCACGTAGCGTCGCGCGAGCAGATAGGTGAGCCCCACCACCGCGAGAATGAAGAGCGCCGTGCTGCCCGCGATGTAGCGGCGCGACGCCGCGAGGTCGTGCTGCAGCTCGTTGAGCGGGCGCTCGAGCACGATGGCCGAAGACTGCCCTTCCGTTTCCTGGCGCAGCCGAATCGCCAGCCGCAGCCGCGTGGGAGCGTCTTCCGAATCGAATTCCCAGATGGGCGTCTGGCTCGAGCGCCCTCGCAGCGCCAGCCCGTCGGTGGCCTTGCTCGGCTGCGCGCCCTTCGAGGTCGCCACCACGGCGCCCTGCTCGTCGTAGACGAAGATGGCCACCGTCGGCTCGACCGACGTCAGCGCGGCCAGCGTCGCCGCCACGTCTTCAATCTGGCGATCGCGCAACGCATCGCGAAACGCCTTCTGCAGTGCGCGCGCGAGCAACTGCGTCTCGCGCGCCGCGACCGCCTTCAAGTCGCGCTCTTCTTCCTGCAGGTCGAGCAACCCCTCGCCGCCAAAGAGCAGAACGGCCGCTCCTCCAATCGCCAGGGTCATGCGGGTCGCAAGTCGCATTCTGTCACCTCGAGGTCGCAAAAAGAGACTTCACCTGTGCCAGTACCACATCCAACTCTTTGAAATCACTTCGAGCACCTGCGGATCGCAGCTTGCTGATGCAGCGCGCCACAATGAGGTACCGAATCTGGGCCGTGCCGGCGGTCGTGTTGTGGATGGGGTGTGCCGAGAAACCAGTCGCTGACGCGGTGCCGGAGTTCCCGGTTGGCAGACCGCTGGTGACGAGCACCTGGGTCGACAAGGAATACGTCGGCAGGGTCGAAGCGGTCCGCTACGTCGAGTTCCGCTCGCGCCTCAAGGGCTTCATCGAGCAGCTGGGCGTCGACGAAGGGCAGCAGGTGAAGGCGGGCCAGCTGTTGTTCGCCATCAGCGCGCGCGAGCTGCAGCAGGAAGTGAAGAAAGCGAAGGCGTTGATCGACATCGCCGCCGCGGAACTGAAGGCAGCCGAGGTCGAGCAGGCGAACACGAAGCTGCTGCTCGAGAAGAAGATCTCGTCACAGACCGAGCTCG
>JAEUJS010000537.1 GCA_016792935.1 Archangium sp.
CGCGGCGAGAAGGTCGCGCTGACCAGCTCTTTCCTGGCCACCACGTACCGGTTCTCCGATTCGGCGCAGGCCAAGAAGGCGACTCCATGAGCGAGCTGATCTCGATGAACCAAAGCCCCCCTGGGCGATGGCGTTGGGTGAACGGACTGCCGCTGTTGCTCGCGCTCACCGCATTCACCACTGTGTTCAGCGCGTGCGGCGACGAGCAAGAAGCCGCGCCGCAGATTCCGCAGCCGAGCAAGAAGAAGCAGGCCGCGGCTGCCCCCATCGCCGCGACCACCCAGGTCGACTACGTGTACACCGCGCTCAACAAGCGCGACCCGTTCCGCTCGTTCACCGACGTGACGAAGCCGGTCGGCAACCCGAACGATCCGCCGACGGGTGACGTGGCGTGCACCGAGCCGCTGTGTCTGGTCGATCTCGATGAGCTGGCGGTGGTGGCGGTGGTGTCGGGCGACGCGAACCCGCTGGCGATGGTGGAAGACCGCACCGGCGTCGGTCACATCGTTCGCCGCAACACCCGCATGGGCAAGCAGGGCGGCAAGGTGATCCAGATCTTGCGCGACTGCATCGTCGTGTTGTCCTTCGTGTCAGGCGGCGCCGATGGCAAGCCGCAGCCGAACAAGCAGAACCTCTGCGTGCGTCTCGACAAGGAAAAGACGGGCGCCCTCGACCTGCTTCGAAACAAGGAATTCATCCCGTGAGCGCCGCCATGAGTCAGCTGAGTCAGGAGAAGAAGATGATCAAGAGTGCGTTTCTGATTGCTGGGCTCCTCGCGTCGTCGGCGTGGGCTGGCAACTCTCTGAGCGACGTGCAGGTCGCAGCCACGGCCACGGGTGTCGACGTCACCGTGAAGTGCGCCAGCCCTCCGGTGTTCAACGTCTTCCGCCTCAAAGATCCCGACCGCCTGGTGGTCGACGTGTCGAACGCGACCGTCGATGCCATCAAGGGTCACCACGAAGGCCTCGGCCCGGTGACGGGCGTCGTCGCCTCGCAGTTCGCTGATGACAAGGCCCAGGTCGGCCGCCTGCTCCTCGGGCTGGCGAACGCGAAGCGCTACGACGTGAAGGCGATCGACAAGGCGATCATCATCTCGATCGAGGGCGACGTGCAGAAGAGCGCCGTCGTCGCGGCTGCCGCTCCCGCCGCACCCGCTCCGATCGTGGAACAGGTTGCCGAGCCGAAGGCTGCCGCGCCGGTCGCGCAGGTCGCACGCCCCGCGGTGCCCGGTGAGACCATCATCGCGAGCCGCATCGACGAAAAGCCGGTGAAGAAGGCCGCCACGCGCCTCAACAAGATCGCCGCCGCCAAGGGTGGCCTGCGCCTGACCACCGACGGAGAGATCGCCAAGTTCGAGGTCATCGAGCTCGCCGACCCGCCGCGTCTCGCGCTCGATCTCTACGGCCTCAAGAGCAGCGCGAAGGCGAAGGGCCTCAACCTCCCCGACGTGCGCGACGTGCGCATCGGCGCTCACGACGACAAGGTGCGCGTGGTGGTCGAGTTCAACGCGCAGCGCGGCTTCGAAGTGGCGCGCAAGAGCGACGGTCTTCAGATCTCGCTGTCGGAAAAGGCGGCAGCTTCGGCCGAGACGGCTGAGGCGGAGATCGATGGCGCTCCGGTGGTGCTCGAGGGCCAGTCGGCTCCGGTCGAGAACAACAACGGTCCCACCGCTGAGGTGCTCGGCGTGAACTTCAAGGAATCGTCGGCGGGAGGCACGGTGTCGATCAAGCTGCGCGGCGCGACCAACTGGCAGGTCGAGCGCCCCGACGGCAAGAGCGCGGTGCTCAACCTCGACAACGCGCACATCGCGCGTCAGCTCGAGCGCAGCCTCGACACGGGAGCGCTGGGCACTCCGGTGAAGATGGTCAGCGTGTTCGCGGTGCCCGGCTCGGGTGATCGCGTGCGGCTCGTCGTCGCGGCCGATCGCTCGGTGGAGCAGGTGGTCGTCGAGAAGCCCGGCACGCTGGAATGGAAGCTCACCGCCGCGGGCGTCGCGGAGCAGTTGGTCGCGGAGAACCGCTCGGCCGGCTTCCAGGAAGAAGCGACGGACGTGGTGGAAGAGGGTGCTCCGCAGCAGCGCCGCAACTACGTCGGCAAGCGCGTGTCCTTCGAGTTCAAGGACATCGACATCCACAACCTGCTGCGCATCATCGCGGAGATCTCGAAGAAGAACATCGTGGTCGCCGACGACGTGGGCGGCAAGGTGACGGTGCGCCTGCGCAACGTGCCCTGGGACCAGGCGCTCGATCTCGTGCTGCGCAGCAAGTCGCTGGGCAAGGAAGAGTTCGGCAACATCATTCGCGTCGCGCCGCTCAAGACCCTCGAGGACGAGGCCAAGTCGCGCAAGGAACGCCAGAAGGCGCGTGATGAGTCGGCGCCGTTGTCGGTGACGCTGGTGCCGGTGAACTACGCGACGGCCGGCGACATGGCGACCCGCGTGAAGGAAGTGCTCTCGGCGCGCGGCAACGTCGCGGTCGACACCCGCACCAACACCCTCATCGTGCGTGACCTGCCCGAGAACACGGCCAAGGCGCGCTCGCTGGTCGCTTCACTCGACCTGCAGACGCCGCAGGTGCTCATCGAGAGCCGCATCGTCGAGGCCAGCACCACGTTCCGGCGCGAAGTCGGTATCCAGTGGGGTGGTCGCGGCATCATGGGGAGCGCGTTCGGCAACCCGACGGGTCTCGCTTTCCCGAGCTCGGTGGGCATCGTCGGTGGCGCGGTGCCGCAGGGCGCCAACGGTAACCCGCAGAACTCGAACTACGCGGTCAGCTTGCCGGTCGGCGCCGGCGAAGGCAGCGGTGGTGCGCTCGGCATGACGTTCGGTTCCATCACGCAGGCGGTCGAGCTCAACCTCCGCCTCTCGGCGCTCGAAGCGCAGGGCTCGGTGAAGACCATCTCCGCTCCGAAGGTGACCACGCTCGACAACGCCACGGCGCGCATCAGCCAGGGCGTTTCGATTCCATTCTCGCAGGTGTCCGCGGCCGGCGCGAACACGCAGTTCGTCGAAGCGCGCCTCTCGCTCGAAGTGACGCCGCACATCACCCAGGACGGCTCGGTGCTGATGGCAATTCGCGCTGAGAACAACCAGCCCGACCCTGCCAACACGGGTGCCAACGGTCAGCCCGGTATCACCCGCAAGGAAGCCAACACCAACGTGCTCGTGAAGGACGGAGAGACCACCGTGCTCGGCGGCATCTACGTGCGAGCCACTTCGACCAACAGCTCGGGTCTGCCGATTCTGAGCAAGATTCCGGTGCTGGGCTTCTTCTTCCGCAACTCGCGTGAGCTCGAGACCAAGAACGAGCTGCTGGTCTTCGTCACACCGCGCATTCTCAATCGCGCCGCCGTCGCGCAGAATCCTTGAAGGAGCCCGTCATGAAGAAATCACTCGGACTGTTGCTCGGAATGTTGGTGGCTGGCTGCACGAATCAGGTGCACCCGCTCTCGATCTCGCAAATCGTGCCCCTCGGTCCTGCAGCCGACCTGGAGCTGAAGGGTTGTCAGTTCACCGACAGCAGGGAACTCGTCACCACCAACGCGAAGCTCGACGTCGCCACCGGTGACCCGCAGGTGAACCTCGGCATTCGCCTCACCGGCACTGGCTATCGAAACCAGGGGCTGGTGTTGAAGACCGGCGAAGTGCTCGAGCCGGCGAGTCAGAACGCTCCGGTGCTGACCTCGGTGGTGATGAACTACCGCCTGAGCCGCCGGCTCGGCGCGACGCCGCGCACGTTCACGCAGGCGCTCATCGTGCCCTTCACCGAGAGTGGTGATGAAATTCTGGCGCAGCTCGCGGTGCCGCTCATCAGCCAGGAGCTGGGACAGCAGCTGTTCGACGGCTTGACCCCCAGCGCCGCGCTCGACGACTTCGTCGACGTCAACGTCGACATGGAATTCCGTGGCGAGATGGACAGCTCGCGCGCGTTCTACAGCTCGGGCGTGGTGACCTTCCCGATTCGCGCCGTGCGTTCGCTCCCCGCGGCGACCTGCGGCGCGGGGCTGCGGTTCAAGCGCTACCCCCACACCGACAAAGACGGTGACCCCGATCTCTGCAACTACGCCGGTACGACCTACGGCCTCGTGGGTGGGTTTGCCTCGCCTCCGACGGTCGCTGATTGCTGCGACCCTGCCGCGAACGTCCCGGGCTGCTAGAGAGTCCGCATGGCCTTCAAGGAGCATCTCGAAGCAGTCGTCGGTTCGGTCGATGGGTCGGTGGCGTGCAGCGTGATGGGCTTCGACGGCATCGCCGTCGAGACGCTGCAACCTGACGCACGCGCGGAAGACGTGGCGGCGCTCGACCTCCAGGCCGCGCTCGTCGAGTACGGAAACATCCTCGGCCAGCTGAAGAACACCGCGCAGACGTTGAAGACCGGCGCGGTGGCTGAGCTCTCGGTGAACAGCGAGAAGGTGCTCACCATCATGCGCATGGTGAACAACGATTACTTCGTGGTGCTCGCGCTCTTGCCCGATGGCAACTACGGCAAGGGCCGGTACGCGCTGCGCATCGCCGCTCCGAAGCTGGCCAGGGAACTGGCGTAGGCAAGCCGCTACGCAGACTGCGTAATTTCTGACGCGCCGCTCGGGAAATCCCCGGTGGCGCGTTTCTCTTTGGCTCCAGAGCGCGTCGGCGGTAAGGGACGCGCGCTTTCACCGTCTTCACCACAAGCTCAAAACGAACAGGAAACACCCATGGCTGGCGTCATCGACACGTCGGAATTCCGCAACGGCATGAAGATCGAGATCGACGGGGAACCGTACGTGATCCTCGAGTTTCAGCACGTGAAGCCCGGCAAGGGCTCGGCGTTCACCCGCACCACGATTCGTTCGCTCCTCTCGAACCGCAACCTCGAGCGCACCTTCAAGAGCGGCGACAAGGTCGACCGGCCCGACATCGAGGAACGCGACATGCAATTCCTCTACGCGCAGGGCGACGAGTACCACTTCATGGACCAGCGCAACTACGAGCAGACCTACGTCGACGTGAAGGTGC
Organism: Archangium sp.; assembly: GCA_016792935.1. GTDB lineage: Bacteria > Myxococcota > Myxococcia > Myxococcales > Myxococcaceae > Archangium_A. Next base: position 4,994 of record JAEUJS010000537.1, read on the forward strand.
TCGGAGAGGCGAAGAACTACCTGAAGGAAAACATCAACGCCTCGATCCTCTTCTACAACGGCAAGGCGATCGAAGTGACGCTGCCCAACTCGGTCGAGTTGAAGGTCATCAAGTGCGACCCCGGCGTGCGCGGCGACACGGTGAGCGGCGCGCAGAAGCCCGCCACGCTCGAGACCGGCTACGTGATCAACGTGCCGCTCTTCATCAACGAGGGTGACGTGCTCAAGATCGACACGCGCTCGGGCGAGTACCTCACCCGCACCTCGGTGGCCTGATCATGGCGAGCAAGAAGGCCGGTAGCTCTCCAGGCGTGCAGGTCGGTGGCAACACGTCACTCGACGTCGAGGCGCTGCGCCAGATCGTCGAGATTCTCGAGGCGTCCGAGATCTCGCGCCTCGATTGGCAGAACGGCGACGAGCGGCTGACGATTCGCCGTGGTCCTCCGGCGACGCAGGTGGTGCAGCACGTCGGCGCGGCGATGCCGATGGCGGCGGCTCCGGCGGTGACGGTGATGCCCGCGCCGATGGCGGCTCCCGCTGCGGCCGCTGAGCGCGTCACGCCGCGGCCATCCGCTCCTACGCGCGCGCCGGTCGAGGCCGAGAAGAAGGGTGGTCACGTGATCACCTCGCCCTTCGTCGGAACCTTCTACCGCTCGCCCGCTCCTGATCAGCCGGCCTTCGTCGAGGTCGGCGCCACGGTGAAGAAGGGCCAGGTGCTCTGCATCATCGAGGCGATGAAGTTGATGAACGAGATCGAGTCCGAGGTCGCCGGCAAGGTGGCCGAGGTGCTCGCTCAGAACGGTCAGCCGGTGGAGTTCGGCCAGCCGCTGTTCCGCATCGAAGCCTGAGTTGTCCCAGAAGGCAGGAGCTCTCCATGTTCAAGAAGGTGCTGATCGCGAACCGGGGCGAGATCGCGTTGCGGGTCATTCGGGCCTGCCGCGAGTTGGGCATCGCCACCGTCGCCGTGCACTCCACCGCCGACGCGAACGCGCTGCACGTGCGCTTTGCCGACGAGGCGGTGTGCATTGGTCCTCCGCCGAGCAAGGAGAGCTACCTCAACGTTCCCGCGCTCCTGTCTGCCGCGGAGATCACGCGCGCCGACGCGATTCACCCGGGCTACGGCTTCCTCTCGGAGAACGCCGAGTTCGCCGAGGTGTGCGCGAAGTGCCAGATCACGTTCATCGGCCCCAAGGCGGAACACATTCGCCTGATGGGCAACAAGGTGCGCGCGCGTGACGCGGCGAAGGCGGCGGGCTTGCCGTTGCTGCCGGGATCTCCGGGCGTCTTGAAGAGCGCCGAAGAAGCTGAAGCCCTCGCGAAGGACATCGGCTTCCCGGTGATTCTGAAGGCCGCCGCCGGTGGTGGTGGCCGCGGCATGAAGATCGTGCGTGAGCCGCGCGCGCTCGCCCAGGCGTTCGCCACCGCGTCGGCTGAAGCGGTGAACGCGTTTTCCAACGGCGACATGTACCTCGAGCGGTACGTCGAGAAGCCGCGCCACATCGAGATCCAGATCGTCGGAGATGTCCACGGCAGCGTGGTGCACCTCTTCGAGCGCGAGTGCTCGGTGCAGCGCCGTCACCAGAAGTTGATCGAAGAGAGCCCCTCGATGGCGGTCAGCCCCGAGCTGCGCGAAGAAATGGGCCGCGTCTCGGTCGAGGCGATGAAGGCCATCGGCTACTCGAACCTCGGCACCATCGAGTACCTGATGGATGAGAAGGGCCGCTTCTATTTCATGGAAATGAACACCCGCGTGCAGGTCGAGCACCCGGTGACGGAACAGGTCACGGGCGTCGATCTGGTGCGCACGCAGCTGTTGCTCGCGGCGGGTGAAAAGCTGCCCTTCACCCAGGCGGACCTGTCGATCAAGGGAGCGTCGATCGAGTGCCGCGTCAACGCTGAAGACCCCGTCACCTTCGCTCCCTGGCCGGGCAAGATCACTGCCTACAGCCCTCCGGGCGGCTACGGAGTGCGAGTCGATTCAGCGGCTTACGAGAACTACACCATCCCCGCGCACTACGACTCGCTGGTGGCCAAGCTGATCGTCACCGCCGACAACCGGGACCTGGCGATCCGCCGCATGCAGCGCGCTCTGGCCGAATACGTGGTGCAGGGCATTCGCACCAACATCCCGTTCCACCGCGCGGCGTTGCAGGAAGAGAGCTTCATTCGCGGCGAATACGACACCCGTTTCGTCGAGCGAATGCACGCGTCCGAGACCGGCACCCAGCGCCTACGTAAAGCGGTCGAAGAGACGCCCTGACGCCAGTCGAAACGGGCGGATCGCGCGGCATCCATTCTTGGACCCACTGGTTTGCGTCTGGTAGCGTGCGCCGGTCAGCCCTGCCGTTTTGCAGGGCAATTCTTCAGTCGTTCCTGATCCTTGGACAAGAACAAGATCATCGAGGCTGCCGCCAAGCTTGTCGCCAAGGGCGCCTACGACAAGGCGATCAAGGAGTACCAGAAGGTCCTCGATGCGGACCCGAAGGACGTGCGGATCCTTCAGAAGATGGGGGAGCTGTACCAGAAGAAGAACGACAACGCGCAAGCCGCTCAGTACTTCACGCGCGTCGCCGAGAGCTACACCAACGACGGCTTCTTCCTCAAAGCGGTCGCGCTCTACAAACAAGTCTTGAAGCTCGACCCGACGCTGGTCGAGATCAACATCAAGCTCGCCGAGCTGCACCAGCAGCTGCAACTGATGGGCGAAGCGATGAGCTACTACCAGCTCGTCGCCAATCACCACGACAAGCAGGGCGACACGCGGCGCAGTCTCGAAGTGCTGCGCAAGATGGTCGACCTCGACCCCGACAACGTTCCGTCGCGGCTCAAGCTCGCTGATCTCTACATTCGCGAGGGCATGAACGGCGAGGCGATCGCCGAGTTCAGCAAGGCCGCCGAGCACCACAAGCGCAACGGCCGCACCGACGATTACCTGCGCGTGGCGGAGCGGCTCTCGGCCCTGCAGCCCGACAACCTGCAGCTCGCGAAAGAGCTCGCCGAAGCGTACCTGCAGAAGAACGATCAGAAGCGGGCGCTGGCGAAGCTGCAGATCTGCTTCAAGGCCGACAACCGCGACATCGAGACGCTGCGCCTGTTGGCCGTCGCGTTCCAGGGCCTGGGCCAGATGTCGAAGACCATCTCGGTCTACAAAGAGCTCGCGCGCGCGTACGAAGACAAGAACTTCCGCGACGACGCCGAGCAGGTGTGGCGCCAGGTCGAGGCGCTCGACCCGAGTGATCCCGATGTCGCCGCCCGCAATGGCCCGGTCGCCGCGCCCGAGGCCCCGCCGCCTCCGCGGCCGAACAACAACGCCACGGCGATGATGCCGCCCTACGGCGGAGCACAGCAGACCGTCGCCGTGCAGGCGCAGCAGCCCGCACAGACCACGCTCGCGGGAGCGGTGCAGCCCAAGAAGGCGCCCGAGAACAACCTGAGCAAGCTGCTCACGGAGACCGACGTCTACGTGAAGTACGGCCTGCACGACAAAGCGCTCGAACACTTGCGCAAGGTGTTCGCGATCGATCCCGAGAACATCGACGCGCACGAGAAGGCGTACGCGATCTATGTCGCGTCGAACAACCACGCGCAGAGCTTCGAGCAGCTGCTCAACGTGTTGCGCCTGCACACGCGCACCGGTGACGCCGCGCGCGCGCAGCCGTACCTCGCGGCGATTCTCCAGCAGAACCCGGGACACCCCGAGGTGCCGGTGTTCCTCTCGGCGCTGCGCATGGCCGGTGGAGCGACCGCCGCACAGCCCGCACACGACGACGGCGGCGGTGAAGCCGAAGACGCGATCCTGGTGGACTCGAGCGACGACGAAGTCATCGTCGCTGACGATCCCGACGAAGTGATCTCGGCGGAGATGTCGGTCGAGGAACAGCCGTTCGAGGCCGAGCCGGAGGTGCTCCCCAGCGACGACGTGATGTTGAGCGCGTCGGATGCGGAGGCTGCGGGCGAGGTCGAGGTCGAGCCCCCGCCGGTTCCCGACTCGTACGAGACCACGGGCGATCAGCAGGTCATCTCTGATCCCGAGACCGAGGCGCCATCGTACGACCCGGCGATCTACGACCAGCCCGACGGCGAGCCGACCACGGGCGAATTCGCGCTCGACGAACCCGATCAGACCACCGGCACGCTCGGTGTGCAGGTGCAGACCGAGCCCGGCCGCCCCGGCGTCAATACGCGGCCCGGCGGCATCCCGATGACCACGCAGCCCAGTGGTCCGCCGATGCACCTCGAGGGGCGCGCGGAAGTCGGCCTCGGAGACGACGACGAACACGAGGCGCCCACGCGCGTCAGCCCACGGCTCGACCCGTCGATGCTGCGCGGGCCGCCGCTCGCGGCCGAAGACGATTTCTCAGACGTCGAGCCGCCGACCACCACCACGCCGCTTCCGGTCGATGAGCCGTTCGAGCAGCCGGTGGAAGACGCCGTCGAGGCGCCTCCTGAAGACGAGCCAGCGAGCGAGGAATGCGACGAGGCGACGTTCTTCGTCGAGCAGGGCCTCTACGACGAGGCGCGCGAGATTCTCGAGACGGTCCTCATCGCATACCCCGATCACGTGCGCGCGTCGCAGCTCATGGCGCGCGTCGAGGCGGAACAGGCGCAACAGGCAGAGGGCGGCGCGCCGGCCGAGAGCACGGGCGACACCGGCATGAACGGCGCGAACGGCGTCGAGGGCGAGAGCCGCGACGCGTTCGATCTCGCCGCCGAGCTGGCCAACGAGCTGGGTGACTTCGGCGGCGGCGATGACGCGGGCGGCGGAGATCCCGGCGCGACGACGGCGGGCGGCGACGAGTACCAGGTCTCGGTCGAAGAGGTGTTCGCCGAGTTCAAGAAGGGCCTCGAGAAGGTCGTCAAGCCCGAAGACGTCGACACGCACTACGACCTCGGGGTCGCGTACAAAGAGATGGGCCTCATCGACGACGCGATCGGAGAGTTCTCGATCGCGCGCAAGGGCTGCATTGGCAAGCGCAAGGAAATCGACTGCCTCTCGATGACCGGCATGCTCCAGGTCTCGCGCGGTGAGTTCGCCGCGGCCATCGACGCGTACCAGCAGGGCCTCGCCAGTGAGCACGCGCGCGGCGACGTCGAGAAGTCGCTGCGCTACGAATTGGCGACGGCCTACGAGGCGTCCGGCCAGAACGGGCGGGCCCTCGCGCAGTTCATGAAGGTGCAGGCGTTGGACGGCAACTATCGAGACGTGGCCGCCAACGTCGAACGACTCTCCGCGGTCGCAGTTCCCGAAGACGACGCGCCGCCTCCACCCAAGCCCGCGGGTCCGCCTCGCGGTGGTGGAGGCCGCAAGGTCGGCTACGTCTGATCGAGATTCGCCATGAGCTACCTCGACCACTTCGGATTGACGGCTGAGCCCTTCAGCAACGC
>JAEUJS010000553.1 GCA_016792935.1 Archangium sp.
TACGAGGCGCTTCATGTCTCGCGCCGCCGGCAAGAAGTCGTCCGGGAAGACTTCGAAAAAGGCCGTCTCTGCTCCGAAACGACGCACGGCTGCGCTCAAGCCGAAAACCGTCGCCAAGGCCGCTCCGAAGCCCGCGCCCAAAGCGGCTCCGAAGACCGCGCCGAAACAGCCCGTCCGGGCTGCTCCTGTCACCCAATCGCCACCTCCCAGGCCGGGGCCTTTGGTCACCGACGCCGAGCGACGCACTTCTTTCGCCGAGAGCGCCGAGCGGATGCGCGAACGGCTCTGGGCTGAGCAGGGCCAACCGCTCACGACGGTCGATGGCGTGACGATCGCCTTCGCGCTGCTGAACAAGTCGCGCATGCACTGGCACCTGCTGACCTTCGGGTTGGCGCTCGATGGACTCGAGCTCTCCATTCGCGTGGTGAAGGGAAAAGACGAGGTCGCTCCGCCGGCCTGGCCGGTGGCGTTGCTGTCGGCGCTCATCAAGCGCGCCAAGAACAAGGAACTGACGGCCGACACGAATCAGGTCGTCGTTCCCAGCGAAGGCATCGCTCCACCGCTGCCCGATGGAGAGTCCGCCACCGAGCTCACCGGCCTCATCTTCACCATCGATCCCGACGCGGGGAAGCTCGTCACGCCGCACGACAAGGCGCCGGTGCTCCTCTGTGTGCCGGTGACGAAAGACGAAGTGCGGGCGGTGCGTGAGTGGTCTCCGAGCGGGTTGATCGAAGTGCTCGCCAGGGGAGATCCGCTGCTGATCACCGATCTCGAACGCGCGTCGCTGCTGCAGTCTCCGCGGGCGCGCGCGGTGATCGATCAGCGCATGGAAAAAGAGGGCAGCTCGCTTTCGGCCATCACCGCGGAAGACAGCTCGTTGGAAAGCAGCCCGAAGAAGACGACGTGGAAGCTCTCAGTCGACGCGATGGAGACGGTGATCAGCCTCTTGAAAGGCCGCACCGGCCACCTGCGCTCGTTCACGGTGACCTCTCCGGATGCGCGGGTGGATGTCGAGAGCGCGCACGCTCCTGCCTTCTCGGTCGATGGCAAGACGTTGTCGTTGAAGCTCAGTCTCGTCGCCGCGCGGCAGCTGCGCTCGGTGTTGCGCGCCCGTGCGGGCACGTACCCTGTCGAGTTCCTCCCCGGCTTCGAGTTCGCAGTTGAGGAGGCTCGACCTGGGGCGAGCCGAGAAAGATGAAGTGAAATGAAGATCAAGCAGAAGCCCGAAGACTTCTCGGTGAAGGAGTCGTACCGCTTCGACGAGGTCCCCACGGGCCCGTGGCGCGTGTACTTGATGGACAAGCAGAAGCTCTCGACGTTCGACGCCGTCGCGCGCATTCAGCAGGTGTTCGGCTTGCCGCCGGGCTCGGTCACGTACTGCGGCCTCAAAGACAAGCAGGGCCGCACCGAGCAGCTGATCGCCGTGCGCGGGCTCGACATCGACATGCAGGACGAGGATCTGCGCCTCAAGTTCCTCGGCCGCGCAGCCGAAGGTCTGAGCTCGAAGAACACCACGAGCAACCGCTTCGCCGTCACCGTCCGCGAGATCCAGAACTCAGATCTGCAGGACGTGACGCTCGCGGCTTCCGAAGTGCAGCGCCTCGGCGTGGTGAACTACTTCGACAGCCAGCGCTTCGGCTCGCTCAAACACGGCCAGGGCTTCATCGCGAAAGATCTGATCCGCGGTGACTTCGAGGCGGCGCTCTACAACTACCTCGCGCGCCCTTCCCCGCTCGATCGCACCGACGACGCGAAGGTGAAGGACTTCTGGTCGAAGAACTGGGGCGACTGGACCGCCAAGGTGCCGTGGGACGCGGGGAGAAAATACTTCCGCATCATTCGCGCGCTGCGTGACGAGCCGCAGGATTTCGTGAACGCGTTCCTGCAGATCGACGCCGATTACCGCGCGCTCCTGATCTTCACGTACCAGTCGTACCTGTGGAACGAAGGCGTGCGACGCTTGCTGCAGCTCACGTTCAACCGCGAGCACCTCTTCGTGATGCCGTACCAGGCGGGCACGTTGCTGCATCACACCGACGTGACTCCGGAGGTCTCGAGCTGGCTGAAGGGCCGCACGTTCCCCCTGCTCGCGCCGGATTCCACGTTCACTGATCCGAAGGTCGAAGAGGCCGTGAAGTGGGTGCTCGGCCGAGAGAAGCTGACGCTCGAGCAGCTGCGCATCGAGGAATCACCCAAGCTCCTCTTCTTCAAGCACGAGGAGCGGCCGATCATCGTGCACCCCGGCAAGCTGGTGATCGGCAAGCCGCGACCCGATGAGCTCAACCGTGGCTTCATCAAGGTGAACATCGCGTTCACCTTGCCTCCGGGCAGCTACGCGACGCTGGTGGTGAAGCGCCTCTTCCACTTCGGCGTGAAGAAGGAGACCGAGGAAGACGTGATGCCTCGGCCGTACGAGACGCTCCCGAGCCCCGGAACCAAGCCGGCACCGCAGCAGATCTCGCGCGCCAAGGTCGATCACAAGTCGGGGTTGGCGAAGCCCAAACCGGCGCGGGTGGTGGAGAATACGAGTCAGGGGTTCCTCGCGCGGCAGAAAGAGCGCAAAAAGCTCAAGGAACAGCGGCGGATGGAAGCCTCAAAGCGTTGATTTTGCACCAGTTTTGACCCGCGATTTCTGGCGCAATCGGAAGTCGTGGAGATCGTTGGATGGGCGTGGAAGCGATGAACGCCCTCACCCCGTTGTCCTCGATGTCGCTGGGGCTCATGGCCACCGAACCTGCGCAGCCGTGGGTCGAGGAAGTGCGCCGCGCTCGCCGCGGTGACTCGAACGCGTTTGCCGCGTTGGTGAAGTCCATGCAGCGCCAGGTGTACGGCCTGTGTTTGCGCCTGCTGCGGACAGAAGCCGAAGCCGCGGAAGTCGCGCAGGAGACCTTCCTTCGCGCGTACCAGAACCTCGATCGCTACGACGATTCGCGCCCGTTCGATCTCTGGGTGCTGACCATCGCGCGCAACCAGTGCCTCGATCTTCTCCGCCGCCGCCAGAAGGTTCGTACCGAAGACGTGGACGATCACTCGCACGCGTTGCCGTCGAACGAGCCGAACCTCGAGGAAGGCGCGATCATCCGCCAGGAGCGCAAGTCGCTCGAAGACGCGATGGCCACCTTGTCGGTCGATGATCGTGAAGTGCTCGCGCTCTATTACGTGCAGAAGCGCACCACGAAAGAGATCGCCGAAGTGATGGATGTGGCGCCGGGTACGATCATGGCGCGGTTGTTCCGCGCGCGAGAGAAGCTGCGCAACAAGATGCAGGCTGCCGAAGCGGGCAGTGAGAAGGGAGCGGCGTGATGGCCAGCGACGACTTCAAGAATGATCCCGAGCTCGAGGCGCTGCTCGCTGAGCTCGCTCCGACTGAGGCTGAGCGCTCCGTATTGCTCGAAGAGCACCGGCAACTCGAGAAAGATCTGCTGCGGCTCGCTGATCCGCTGCCGCCTCCTGATTTCCTCGCGAAGGTGATGACCCGGGTGGCTGAAGCGCCCGCGCGCCCGCTCTCGCGTGCCGACGTGTGGTCCGCCGTGGCCATCATCGGAATTGCGCTGGCGCTGGCAGTCGTGGCGCTCCTGGCGAGTGGCGGTGTGTCGGGGGGCTTCGGCCTCGCGGTCGCGTCGCTGGTGGTGAAGCTGCGTGAGGGCCTGGTGGCCGTCGGCAGCGGGATTCAGGCCCTGTGGGCGACTGCGGCTCTGCCGACTGCGCTCGGGCTCTCTCTGTTGCTCGCCGCGGTGCTGACGGGATTCCGTCGGCTGATGCCCACGGCGGGAAAGGCGGTGTCGTGATGTTGACCTTGATGACGGCGGCTCTGTTGGCGGGCGCTCCGGTTTCGATGCAGTACGAGGGCTCGCTCAAAGACGGGCTCAAGCAGCTCGCGCAGAAGAGCAACATCAACCTCGTGGTGATCGGTGACCTCGACGAGAAGGTGCAGCTCAACCTTCCGAACGTCGACGGAGCCGAGGCCCTCGAGACGATCGCCGCGGCGTACGACCTCGAGCTGACCCGCAAGGGCGCGGCTTCGAATCTGTGGATCGTGAAGAAGGCGAGCGCAGGCGCAGCAGTGGCTCCGGTCGCTCCGGTGGCCAAGTCGCCGCCGGTTCCGCCCACTCCGCCCGTGGCGATCGTGCCGCCGGTCTTCGCGGGTCCCGGTCCCGTTGGTCCTGTCGGCCCGGTGGGTGCGGTGGGGCCGGTCGGTCCTGTGGGTCCGGTCGTGGTCGCGACTCCGGGTGTGAGCGTCGATGCGCTGCGTGAAGCGGCCGAGCAGGCGCGAGCGCAGGCGGAAGAGGCGCGTCAGCAAGCCGAAGAAGTCCGACTGAAGCTCGAGTCGCTGCGCAACGCTTCTGAAGACGCGCGGGAGAAGGCGCGCGAGGCCCTCGAAGAGGCGCGTGAGAAGGCGCAGGAAGCGGCCGACGACGCGCGGGAGAAGGAAGAAGAGGCTCGTGAGGCGGCGCGTGAAGCGGCTGAAGAAGCGCGTGAGGCCGAGCTGGAACGTCAGGAAGCGATTCGTGATTCGGCGCAGGCGCAGGCCGAGCTCGGCCGCGAGAAGGCGCAGTTGGCGCGTGAGCGTGCGGCGCTCGAGCGTCACCGCGTGAGCACGGGTGGCCCCATCACGGTCGAGAAGAACACCATCGTCGAGAGCGCTGTCGCGTACGGCGGCCCGGTGATCGTCGAGGAGAACGCGATCGTCCAGGGTGACGCGGTGGCCTTCGGTGGCGACGTGGTCGTGAAGACCGGAGCGATCGTCGATGGCGACGCCGTCTCGTTCGGAGGCTCGGTGGTGCGCGAAGAAGGCGCGCTGGTGAAGGGCGAGTCGGTGTCGATGGGCGGCACGGGCTTCGGCTCGAAGATGGCGACGATGGCGGTGATGAAAGAGCGCACGCAGCGTCACGATCCCGACGTGGTCGGTGCGACCGATGAGCGTGACCCGGCTGATGCGGGCCGTGGCTTCGCGGCGTTCCTCCTGCAGTTCGCGGTCTTCTTCGGTCTGGGGTTCGTGCTGATGATGTTCGCTCCGCACCGCATGAAGGCGCTCGAGGCGACGGTGCGCGCCGAGCCGGTGAAGAACGGTCTGGCGGGTCTGCTCGGCATGGTGGCGCTGGTGCCGCTGACCGCCGCGCTGGTGGTGACGCTGATCGGCATCCCCATCGCGCTGATGTTGTGGATCATGGTCGCGCTCTTCGTTCCCGCGGGGATGGCGGTGATCGCCAACACGCTCGGCGCGAAGATTCCGACGGGCCGCATGCGCAAGACGCAGGCGCTGGTGCTCGCGGTCGGTCTGCTCGCGCTGTTGCTCATCGGTCGCGTGCCGGGAGTCGGTCCGCTGGTGCTGGCGCTCGCCGCGTTCGTCTCGATGGGAGCGATCATCCGCACCCGCTTCGGCCAGACCGGCAAGGGCATTCCGGTGCTCGACCCGATGCAGAACGCGACGGCGCCGCTGCTCTGATCTCCGAGAACGATCGTTCTCGGCTTCGGCTTCAGCTCTCGCCTCTGCCTTCATCGGCAGGGGCGTTGTTGCTGCGGGCTGATGCTCCGCCGCGACTCTGGGCGCACCTCACGCTGGTGCACGACGTCTCGTTGAAGTTGAGCAACGCGATCACTCGAGCGTGGCCCGCGTGGACGTTCGATCGCGCGCTCGTTTCGTTCGGAGCGGCGACGCACGATCTCGGGAAGGCGCTCTTTCGCGCAGAGCTGAGCGAGCCCGGTCACGCGCACGAGGCGGCTGGAGAGCGGTTTCTGCTCGAGAACGACATCGATCCGGCACGAGCCCGTTTCGCGCGCACGCACGCCTCGTGGTCGAGGGAGTCATCGCGCGAAGAACTGCTCGTGTCGCTCGCCGACAAGATCTGGAAGGGCAAGCGCGAGTCGGAATTGGAGACGCTCGTGATCGAGTCGATCTCCGACGCGACTGGCGCCGAGCGCTGGGAGATCTTCGAGCGGCTCGATGCGGTGCTGACGAAGCTCGGCGAGCAGGCTGATTCACGGCTCGAGTGGCAGAACGGCTTTGCGGCGTGATCAGTAGCCGGAGTCGTCGACCCACGGCGCGCCGGTGAGCCAGCCTCTGACTTCCTCGACCGTCGCGACGCGGGCGCCGCCGCCCTTGGTGTCGGGCACCAGGAC
>JAEUJS010000563.1 GCA_016792935.1 Archangium sp.
ATCGAATTCACCGGGCGCGGGCGTGAACACCTGGTCGTCGTGCTCTCCGACAACCCGATCGCGCCCGAGACGATCGGCAACCAACTCAAGGCGCGCTTCGAGCAGACGAAGAGCGTCGAACAACTCGGCACCCTCGACGTCCCCGGAGTTCAGGTACACCGCACCTTCATCAAGCCGTGAATCCAGGTCGCACAGCGGAGTGTGAAAAGAGCGTGCGACACGCCTTGTTGTTCGTGTGCGTGCTCTCGACTGCCGCGCTCGCGCAGTCTGCACCGACGCGTCGCTTCGGCCTCTTCGTGGGTCAGAACGAAGGCGGAGAAGGAACCAAGACGCTCCTCTACGCAAGGGACGACGCGCGCCGGCTCCACGACATCTTTCAACGTCTCGGCGGACTGAAGAGCGAAGACGCGTTGCTGCTGCTCGATCAAAACGCCGACGACGTGAACAACGCGCTGACCGAGCTCGAGAAGCGCATCAACGCCGCGAAGGCACGCGGAGAACGCACCACTCTCCTCTTCTATTACTCGGGCCACGCGAAGGACGGCTCGCTGCGGCTGGGAGACACGAAGCTCCCGATGGAATCGCTCAAGGCACGACTCACCAGTGGCCCCGCCGACATGCGCGTCGCGGTGCTCGACGCCTGTCGATCGGGAACGGTGACGCGCACCAAGGGCGCACGCCGCGCACCGGCCTTCGAAGTCGAGACGGACGCGACGCGACAGGCGAAGGGCCTGGTGATCCTCACGTCGTCCGCCAGCGACGAAGACTCACAAGAATCCGATCTGATCGGCGCGAGCTATTTCTCGTACCACCTCGCGACGGGACTCCTTGGCAGCGCAGACTCGATCGCCGACGGCCGCGTGACGCTCAATGAAGCCTACGCGTGGGCCTACGAGCGCACGGTGGCGAGCACGGCCGACAGCGCGGCGGGGCCGCAGCACCCGACCTTCAGCTTCGATTTGGCCGGCAACGGAGATCTCGTCCTCACCGACATTCTCAAGCGGCGCGAAGGCGTCTTGATTCCGCGCGAGGCGCCCGCGGGCACCTACTTCATCATCGACTCACGCGGCGTCGTGGTCGCCGAAGCGGTGAAGGCCGATGATCAACGGCTGATCGCGTTGTCTCCGGGCTCGTACGTGGCCAAGCGTCGGCTTCCGGATCGCCTGCGCATCGGGAAGGTCGAGATCACCTCCGGGCAGATCACCACGCTCGACGAGGCGCGCTTCGACAACAAGAAGTTCAGCGACGATCCCGTGAAGGGCACGGGCATCTCCGCGACGTGGTCACGCCACTGGAGTCTCTCGGTCAGCGGCCACTACCAGGCGGTCTTCGATCGTCCGACGGCATCGGGCGGCCTCTTCCCTTCGGCGCCACTGCTCGGAGCCGAAGCCACGCTCCACAACTTCTTTGGCCGCGGCTTCGCGCTCGCGATCGACGGCGGCTACGGCTGGACGAGTTCGACCGTCGGCGGCTCGCTGATCGGCTCGATCCCCTACGACTACTCACTCATCACCTTCGGCGCGTCGCTCTTCTACGAATGGAATCAGGAGAACCGCTTCATTCCGTACGCGGGCGTCCACATCAGCTTCAACATCATGAACCGCGTCTTCGAAGATCAGGCGCTGGCGAACCAGACGTATTCGATCTTCACCCCGGGCATCGCGGGTGGACTCAAGGTGCGCATCAGCAAGAGCATCTCGATCGTGGCCCGGGCGCGAGTGCACTACCTCCTCTACAACGTCGATGAGACGCGCAGCCTGGGGAGCGCCGACTTCGGAGCGCTCCTCGACTACGAATTCAGGGACTGAGCCATGAACCGTTCACTGCTTCTGATCTCGTTGGTGGGACTCGCTGGCTGCGGTGGCAACTGGTCGAACTCCGACCTGGTGTTCGCCAACGCGCTGCCGCGGACGGACGATCTGAAGGCCAACATTCCCTCGGAGTCGTCGACCACCCAGCCGCTCGAGGGCGTGGCGATGCGACGGGACGGCTTGATGCTCGGAGATCCGTCGGTCTCGTGGAACCTGACCAAGAACGCCGCGAAGGACTTCAACAACGCCCTCTTGATGGTGTTGGGCATCGTGGATCAGGTGCGCAAGGTGGCTCCGACGTCGCGCACCTCGAACTCGCGCACGTGGGGGCCGTTCGCCGACAGCAACAACCCGGGCCGTGAGCTGCAGGTGGTGATCGAGCGCGTCGACGAGAAGAACTTCGCGTGGCGCGTACAGTCGCGTCCGAACAACGGCGAGTTCATCAACGTGCTCGAGGGGAACTTTCTGGCCAACGAATCGACGACGGCGCGGCTGGGCACCGGCTCGATCCGCATTCCGGTGAAGGACTTCCGCGACGTGGTGAAGCTCGATCTGAACTTCTCGGCGCTCGACGAGATCCGCGTCACGTACGTCACGGACGTGTGGCCCAGGCGCGTCGACATGGACTTCGACATCAAGCCCGGAGCGGTCACCGGACTCTCGGCGCTCGGCTACACCGGCATGTTGCGCGAAGACGGCAGCGGCTCGATTCGCTTCCTGTACGCGACGACCAAGCCCGAGGCCGAAGAGGTCGAGATCACGACGGGCTGGAAGCCGACGGGCGAAGGGCGCGGCTTTGGGATCGTCCGCAAAGGCACCTCCGTCGGAGCCAACGTCACCGAGTGCTGGGGCCGCGGCTTCACGATCAGCTACTACGCCGAGTCGTGGGCCAACGGCACGACGCTCGGCAACGCCGGCGACTGCGTAGCGCTCGAAGGCTTCTGAGCGTCATTTTCAGAAGGCGCTGATTTCGTTCGTCTTCTTTGGCGAATGCGACAACTCGCGCCTGCAGGCCGTCTTCACGGCATGACCATCAAGACCGTGAGCAGCGGCAGTGCGATCGATCGTGCACAGGCGTTGGGGTTGGCGACCCGCTACGCGACCACGCGCACGAGTGAAGCGAAGGTCACGCTGTTGCCCGACGGGCGCTACCAGCTCGCGATCGACGTGGTGCTGGCCGATGTGAAGCCGTTCAATCTCAACGAGCGCGTCCGCGCCGTGAAGCAGAACGGCTTCGAGACGAGCCTTCACTACACCGCGGCGAAGAAGCCGGTCGAAACGAGCGGCCCGGTCGAGGTCGGCGTGAAGGGCCACACGCTGCACATCGAGGCGACCTTCGAGAATGACCCTTCCGCGATGCTGCAGGAATCCAAAGGCATCGATCTGCAGTTCAAGCACCCGCAAGGGCTGTCCGAGTTCCGCGTCGACATTCAGCTGTCGGAGCTGAAGCTCGATCGCAGTCCCGCGGAACGCGTGGCCGCAGAGAAGGCCATCGAGCACGCCACGACCGATCTCGAGGCGTGGCGTTCAGAGTTCGAGGCTGCGAAGGCCAGGGCGCCAGGCGAGGCAGCCGCGCTCGAGCGTGAGCGCACCGAAGCAGCACGCGCCATCGACGACGCACGAGCGGCCATCGCGCGAGCGCGCTCAGCGATCGATCAGCGCGCAGCGAGCGTGTCGACCGCCGAGCTCGCGATGGCCCTGCGCACGGCCGACGATCCGGCGGGGAAGGCGTGGCTCGACGCTCGAGTCGAGCGCGACGCGGCGATGTCCGCGCATTCAAACGCAGAGGAGCTCGCGAAGACGCGCGCCGAAGTCGAAGCCGCCGGAGTGTCACCTGAAGACGCGGGGCTCGCCGCGGCCCCCGATCTGGCGGCCACGCGCGCGCGCGTCGATCAGGCCCAGGCCGCGCTCGACCGGGCTGAGCTCGAAGTTCGCGAGGCGTTCAAGAACGATCCCGACGGTCGGGCGCACCTTGCCCTCGCGACCGTGACGGGCAAGGCGAGTGATCGGGCGAGGTCGGACCTCCTCGCGCAGAGCGTGACCGCGCTCGAGGAAGCGACGATCAAAGCGCAGGAGGTCGCACGCCGACGCGTGGGGAGCTCCGATCCCGCGTTCCCTCAGCTGATCGCCGCGGCGGAAGCAGAGGTGGCGCGACTCGAGGAAGCGCTGGCGACGCTCCAGCCCGCGGTCGCCTCCATCGAACTCGGCAAGCATGGCGATGACACGGCTCAGCGCGCCCTCTTCGGCGTGCGCGAAGGTCAGAGCTGGGACGAGTGGCGCCAGGAAACGATCGCGGCCCGCCGCAGAGACTGAACGCGTGGCAACATGTGCGCGTGGCGGACCACGATCTCGACGAAATGATCGCGTCGCTCGGCGATGACGTCGGGCGTCTCTCGATCTGCGCAGATGCGTTCCTCGCGGCAGGAGAACCGCAAGGTCAGCTCATGGCCGCGCACCTCGCCGGCCTCAAAGAGCGAGGCATCGAGCTCGACCAGGAACAGCTCATCCGCAAGATCATCGGAGAGCCCTGGTTCGAAGAAGATCGCGGCGTCGATCTCGAGTGGCGGTGGGGCTTCATCGACGCGATTCGCTGGGGCGGCTGGCACGACTTCGAGCGCATCGAGAAGCAGTACTGCGAGCTGACGCGGCTGATGAAGACGACTCCGGAGCTGGTGCCTTCCCTGCCCTGGCGCTCGGAGATCACCACCACCGATCGCGTGCGCTCGCACCGTCTGCTCCGGCGTCTTCGCACGCTCCACATCGGCCCGTGGGACGTGCGACCCTCTCACGATCGCCTCTGGCAGCTGCTCGCGCGCGAAGGCCTGCCTCCGAGCGTGACCGAGCTGATCGTCGCCGACGTGCCGCACGCGCAGCGCGATGAGCACCAGATCACCTGGATTGATCTCGGTGACATGAGCCAGGCGTACGCAGCGATGCAACAGCTCGATCGCCTCTACGTTCGCGGCTCGTATTTGCGGCTGGGCCGCGTCGAACTCCCGCGCCTCAAACACTTCATTCACTTCTCGAGCACGTTCGATGAACTCGCCAATCTGCGCTCAGCGAACTGGCCGCAGCTCGAGACGCTCTCCATCGCGTTCGGAGGCGACGAGTACAACCCCAACCCCGTCACCATGGACGACGTGATGGCGTTCGTGCGCGAGGTGCCTGCGAAGGTCACGCACCTCGGGCTTCGCAACCTCTCGTTCACCGACGAGCTCATAGCTCCGCTCGCGGGAACGGCGACGCTGAAGCGACTGAATGAGCTCGATCTCTCGTTCGGCGTCTTGCTCGAGCGCGGAGCCGAACTGCTCCACCGTCACGCCGCGGCGTTCGCACATCTGAAGAAGCTCGACGTCACAGACACGGGACTCACCGACTTCGACGCGCTGAAAGAGAAAATCCCTGGCCTGCACAAGGGCAAGGAATGGCGGCAGAAGGAAGACCGTTACCCCAGCGTCAGCGAATGAAGAACTGCTACTGCGACGCGCTCCCGTACAACCACCCGTCGAGGCCTGGCCCGGATTTCTGCGCGATGTGCGACCGGTGCGGCAAACCAGGTCACCTTCGCCATCATCCCGGCGCGGTGCCCTTCACCGGCGGGTATTGCGATTTCCACTACCGGCTCACCGCCGTGATTCATCCGCTCGGTCCGATCGGGATCTTCCTCTGGACCGGAGCGGCGTTCGCAATCGTCGCGTTCTTCTTCGTGCGCTGACTCAGGTCGCAGGCTTCTTCGACACGTACGGCAGCACGAACAAATAGATGCCGCTGAAGATGAGCAGGAACAGCGGCAGCAGCGGCGAGTACGTGACTGCCGCAGGCGGCTCACCACCCGCGCGGAACGCGAAGTTCGCGATCACGGTGAGCACGAAGATCATCGACACCCACCGGTGGAATTGACGGACGAAGTTGCTCATGCCGTCACCGCGCAGCCGAGGTGATTGAACGCTTCGGATACCTGCGGAAGCGTGAGCTGCGCATAGGCCGTGAAGCCCATCTGCAAGCAGAACAGCGCGGTGACGACCCAAGACGCGACGACGAGTTTCTTCGAGTTCATGGTTGTTCCTCGTGTGGAAGTGATCAGCGCATCTTCGGCATCGCGACTCCGAACTGCTGCGCGTACTCGGCGTGCAGTCGGTGCCAGCCTTCGTGTTGCAACGCATCGCCCGCGATCAGCCGGCCCATCGGGTCGTCGGCGAGCAAGCGATCGAGCACGTCGAAGCACACGTGCCAGCCCGCAGCGCCCGTCGCGATGAAGCCCTTGTTGATGATCGCCCACAACGTGAGCCGCGTGCCCGCGCCGTGGCTCTCGAGCTCCCAGCGCATGTCGCCACCGCCCCACGTGTACTCGAGCGCCTTGTTCTTCTCGGCGCGCTTCACCGTCGTCTCCGTCGTCGCGTAGGCCGGCGGAGCGCCAATCGTCGTCAGCTTCGCCTTCGCACCCACGGTCGCAAGCGAGACGTCAGCATCGAACGGAGCCCATTCCTTCAAGTGCTCCGGCTCGGTGATCGCGCGCCACACCTTCTCGGGTGGGTGCTTGAGGTCGCGCACCAACACCAGCGTCCATTCCTCGCCCTTCTTGTCGATGCGGGCGCCGTACGCGGTGACTGGTTGGTAACTCGCTTGCTTGCTGTTCATGGTGCGTTCCTTTCACTCACTTCATCTTGTCGAGGTGCTTCTCGAGCGCGTCGATGCGCTTGTTCCAAAAACGTCTGAACGGAATCAGCCAGTCGTCGAGCTCTTTGAGCGGCTCGGGATTGAGGCGGTAGAGCCGGCGCTGCGCATCTCCGCGGCACTCGACGAGGCCCGCTTCGCGCAACACGCGCAGATGCCGCGAGACCGAGGGCTGCGACATGCGCAGCTTCTTCTCGAGCTCGCCGACTGAGAGCTCGTCTTCGACGAGCAGCTTCAAAATCGCTCGCCGGCTCGGCTCCGCAACGATGGTGAAGGACGACTCCATGCGCCATATATAACGCACGGCTTATATAAACATCAACACATATATGAGTGAGCTCGGTCCTTCGGTACTTTGCGGGCGTGTTCGCGCTCACCATCGCCCTGCTCGCTTCAGCTCCAGAGGTCGCGGCCAGCGTCGAGCCTGAGCCGCTCCGGCGCCTCGAAGTGCAGGTCACTCCGGTCTCGGTTCAGATGAACCCGCTTGATCGCCAGCACGTCGGGACGTTGGGACGTGTGACCTCGCGCTTTCACCGGCTGTTCAGCGTCTACGTCGGCGGCGGATACAACTGGTTCACCGAGCCGCAGCAGGTCAGACCGGAATTCCCGTATCGACTGGGGGATGATCCGCCTCGCCCGACGCAGATGACCTGGTCGACGTTCATCGGCGTCGAGACGATTCCGATCTCGGGCGAGCTCCGTATCGGCTCGCTCATTTCCGGGCGCTTTGGTCTGTCAATCTCAGCGGGCGCCGGTGCCGCCGGAACGCGTGTGCAGCTCAAGCCGCAAACTTTGAGCTCAGACGGTTCGACCAGCACCGCGACGTGGGGTTTCGGCAACGTGCGTGTCGCCGGTCACGGCGCGATCGCGTGGCGCTTCGAGTTCGGCGCCTTCGCGGCCTCGCTCGGTGTCCGCGGAACGATGTGGAGCGACGCCACCACGACGGTGAACGGCTGCAACGTCACGGATCTGCGCACGATGGATGGCCTGATTCGGCGAGGCCTTGCGCACACCACCGCGATGGTCACCGCGGGCTGCGCCATGGCCGAGCAAAACGACATCCCGCTCGCGATGAGCGTCCTCAGAGCACCGGGTGAACTCACCGTGAATCTCGCGGGTGAATTCGCGCTCAGCTGGTCGTTCTTCTGAGGGCGGGCGCTACTTCTTCGGCGCGATGGCAGGCGCCGGCGGTGTGTTCAACGCTGCCTCAGTCGCACGCAGCAACGGACCCGACGACACCGGCTCACCGCTCGCGTTGATCATCCACGCATCCGGAGTCACCGCTCCAAACTTCGACATGCGCTCGATCTCAGGACCGATCTTTCCGGTCTTCTTCACCTGCTCCTCGATCTGGAACGCGATGAGGTGCCCGAGCGGATAATTGAAGAGGTACATCGGGTAGCTGATCATGTGCGAGTAGATGCCGAGCAGCGGAGTGTCCGTTCCTCCCAGCACCGGCGCGCAGTACTGCTTCCAGACCTTCGCCGCGATCTCAGCCGTCGCCTTGCGCGTCTGCTCCGGAGTCGCCTTCGGGTGGTCGTACATCCAGTGCCACACCTCGATGTCCACCAGCGCGACGGCGGCGATCTCCCAGGTCATCCAGAAGTCGTTCAGCACGCGCATGCGCTCCTGTTCGGCGTCGGGCTTCGAGAGGCCGAGCAGCTCGAGGTCCTTCGCCTGGAAGACGAACGCGATGGCCTCGGTGAACGCGGTGTTCGGCACGCCCTGCAGCAACGTGTGATCGACGTCGTAGAGCGAGAACACCTGCTCCACGTTGTGACCCAGTTCGTGGACCGCGATGTTGTAGCCCTTGTAGTTCATGCCATCGGCTTCCACGCGCGTGCGCAGATGCGGGAAGTCCCCACGCCGCGCCGACTGCAGCGCGTGACCGGCACCTCGCGATGGGTCAACGATGATGCGGTCGCTCAAGTACTTCGCGCGCTCCGCCGAGAAGCCCAGCCCCTGCAGAATGCGCGGCATGTCCTTCTTGAAGGCATCGGCGTTCGGGTACTTCGCGCGCACCTTCGCATCGAGCTCGGTCTCGGGAATCGAGCCGCGCGGCAGAAAGCCGTTGAACCAGAGATCAGCCGGCTCCAACTTGCGGCCCAGCTTCTTCTCGATCTCACCCGCCACACGAGGAACCAGCGGCGACGAGAGCACCGAGACCAACAACTCCTTCACACGCGCTTCGGGCATCTCGGCGCCGTTGCTGAACGAGCGATCGATCGCCGTCTTCGCCGTCGGAGAGAACGGATCGACCTTCTTCTGTGACGCGTAGTTGCGCAGCAGATTGACGTAGCGAACGTCAGCCTCGGGCTTCGTTGAAGGCGCCGCCGCATTCTTCGGAGCGTTCTCTTCCACCGTGCCCGCTGCCGCCGCGACCACCGTGTTGGTGAACGGATTCCAATCGACCGTCGGGTTGTTGATCACCGACGCGGGGATCGTCTGCGTGACGATCCGTTCCATGATCTTGATGATGGTGCGCTGCTTCGCGAGGCCCACCGCTTTGTCGGGCTCCGCGTAGTTCGCCTTCAGCTCGTCGCGCAGGTTCCAGTGCGAGATGAGGCGCTTGCCCTTCGGGAAGAGGCGCTCGCCCTTCTCCGAGAGCGCGTGGTGCATCCACACGTTGTACGAGTCGATGTACAGCGACGCGTCGGCCTGCGCGGAGGTGATCTCCTGAATGACGTCGGCCGGCACGCGGCGGCTGAAGCGACCCGCCAGCCGCGCCTGCGCCCACTGTGCGCGCGTCCAGTCCTTCGCGGCGAGCCGCTCGTCGAGCGTGGTGAGCGGGAAGTTGAGCAGCACCACGAAACCCAGCTTGCTCTTGAAGAGATCTTCCGTGAGGTGCGCCGCGGCGTCGAAGCCCTTGAACGCGTCGTCGATCTTCAGCGTGGGTCCGGTGTCGAGATCTGACGGGCGGCCGAGCTCACGGCTGATCTCGAGGAAGTGGCCATCGAGTTGTTCGAAGTTGCTCTCGAAGCGCGCGAACGTGTCGTCGAGTTCTTGTCGATCGACGATGAAGTTCTCCGCGACGAACTTGCCGAGATCGCCGTCATCCTTCGTCCACAGCGCCGCGACTTGCCGCACGCCGCGCTCGATGCGCGCCTTTTGCGCGTCGCCGTGTTTCTTGATCAGGTCCGCTTCGATCTTCGTGGTGTTCACAGGGGCCGCCGCCAGCGTCAGAGCGAGAATCAGCATGACGCGCGACTTATCTCATCGCGTTCGCGCGGCAATCACCGTCGCCTCGCCAGGCCTCGGTGAAGCGTTGAGCCCTGGCTCCTCGACGGCATCACCGCGCGACCGCGAGGCCCGCAAATACATCGGCCCGGCAGAGGTTTCCCTCAGGCCGGGCCGAGTAGCTGTACGACAGTCAGAGATTCAGACCGCGCGAACGTTCTGGGCCTGCAGACCCTTGGGGCCACGGGTCACGTCAAACTCGACCTTCTGGCCTTCCTGAAGGGTGCGGAAGCCCTCCATGTTGATCGCAGTGTGGTGGCAGAACACGTCTTCACCGCCTCCGTCCTGCGTGATGAAGCCAAAACCCTTCGCGTCGTTGAACCACTTCACGGTACCAGTTGCCATATGCGTCAGTCGTCCTTCAGTGAACCCCTGCCACAAGCAGCAGGGAGGACGCCCTCATAAGCAGGACCTTTCAGTTTTGAAAGGCCCCATTGCAACTTTGAAAGGTCACCAGCCGCACTGCTGGCCCTTGTTCTGCTCTTTGAGCCACGCCTGGAGCGGCGCGAAGTAGTCGATGATCGCCGTCGCATCCATCTGGCGCTCACCGGTCAACGCCTCGAGGGCATCGGGCCACGGCCTGGAAGCGCCGAGCTCGAGCATCGCCTTCAGCTTCGCGCCGGCGACCTTGTTTCCGTAGATCGAGCACGTGTGGAGCGGCCCCGTGTGACCGGCCGCCTTGCACATCGCGCGGTGGAACTGGAACTGGAGGATGCGCGCGAGGAAGTAGCGCATGTACGGGACGTTCGCGGGGATGTGGTACTTCGCGCCGGGGTCGAAGAATTCCTCGCCGCGCACGCCGCCGGCCGGAGCGACGCCCTGGTACTTGAGGCGCAACGCCCACCAGTGCTGGTTGTACTCGCTGGGCTTCACCTTCCCGGAGAACACGTCCCACCGCCACTGATCGATCATGCGACCGAACGGGAGGAAGGCGATCTTCTCGAGCGCGTCCTTCATCTGGAAGTTGATGAGGCCCTTGTCGTCCTTCGGAACCGCGTCGAGGAGCTTGAGCGACTTCAGGTACTCCGGCGTGATCGAGAGCGTCAGCGCGTCACCGATCGCTTCGTGGAAGCCGTCGTTCGCTCCCTGCTGAAAGAGCATCGGCTTCTTGAAGTAGTTCATGAAGTAGTAGTCGTGGCCGAGCTCGTGGTGGATGGTGATGAGATCTTCCTCATCGATCTTGATGCACATCTTGATGCGCAGATCGTTGCTGAAGCCCACGTCCCACGCGCTGGCGTGACAGACGACGTCGCGATCACGCGGCTTGGTGAACTGTGAGTTCTTCCAGAACGACTCGGGCAGCGGGTCCATGCCGAGCGAGGTGAAGAAGCTCTCTCCGAGCTTCACCAGCTTCTTCTCGTCGTACTTCTGGGCCTTGAGCTTGCCGGTCACGTCGAGCGACGCCTGACCCGCGTACGGCTCGACGAGCGGGTAGACGTTCGCCCATTCCTGCGCCCACATGTTGCCGAGCACGTGCGCGGGAATCGGGCCGCTCGCCGCGACCTTCTCGGCGCCGAACTTCTTGCTCAAGCGACCGCGCACGTAGCAGTGAAGATCGTCGTAGAGCGGCTTCACCTGGGTCCAGAGACGATCGGTCTCCTTCTCGAAGTCGGCCGGCGGCATGTCGTAGGCCGAGCGCCACAGATCGCCGAGATCGACCGCGCCAAATTCCTTCGCGCCTTCGTTCGAAATGCTGACCAGCCTCTCGTAGTGCGGGCGCATGTCCTTCGAGGTCGAGTGCCAGAGCGTCCACGCCTCGAGCATTTCCTCGTAGGTGGCCGGCTTCTTCTTGTCGCCGACGCGCGAGAGCACGGCGGAGAAGTCGCCGAGGTCCTTGCACTCCTCGGCTCCCCTCCCATCGGCGTCGGCCCCAGGGCCTTTGCTGGGCTTGCCGTCTTTGCCGGGCTTGCCCGGCTTGCAGATCTTGCCCGAGCCATACATGCCCTCGAGCTTCGCGGCGGTGGTCGCCAACTCGGTGCGTTTGTCGGCGTTCGACGGCGCGGGCAGCGGCGTCGACATGCGCAGCAGGTACAACATGCGCTCGGTCTCAGGGTCGAGCTTGAGGCCCTTGAAGCGCTGCGCGTCCTTGTTGGCCTGCGTGACGTACGCCATCACGTCTTCGTTGAGCGCCGCTTCGTTCCGCTCGGTGTCGGGCGTGATGTAGGTCGACTTGATCCACTGCGCGGTCGCCTGGCGGACCCACAGCTTGCGCAGATCGGTGTCGAGCTTCTTCACGAACGCCTGAGCTTCGGCAGGAGTCGCAGCGGGAGCCGGCTTCGCAGCAGGCGCCTGCGCCAGCGAGAGCGCGGCAACGGCACAGAGAGTGATGAGCATGGGCGGCGGATTACGGCAGCCACGCGAGCGAGTCGAGCGTTACCGGTTCGCGCCAGCAGATTGCATACGGCGTCGACCCGGTGCGACGAGAGCGCTCGCGGGGGCCACCAACAGCGCGGCCAACGGGCGCATTCCCGCTCGCAGAAAAATCACGGCAGCTGCGGCAACGAGTCGAGTGTCACGACCATCTTCGCGTCGGGCTCGGTGGCCAGCAGGTTCACGTCGAGCACGCGTTTGGGCCCGTCGGTTTCCTGCAGCGTCAGCTCGTGCGCACCGGAAGGAATGAAGACGGTGATGGGCGTGGCGCCGAGCTCCTGCTTGCCGAGGAACACGGTGGCCGGGCGATCGGTCGAGAGCGACAACCGCACCAGCGCGCTCGGAGCGACCGTCGGCTTCTGCATCTTCTGAATGATGAACGCGCCACCCACGGCGCCGAGCACGAGCGCGATGATGGCGGCGATGATCAGCGTAGTGCTCGACGTGCCACCGCCCTGATTCTGGCGCGGGATCGCCTGACGACGCGGATCGGTCGGCTGCTCGGTGAGCGGCGCCTGCGGCGGCGATTGTTCGACCCGCTGGTCGACGCGCGGCAGGCCACGCATCGACTGGCCGGGAATGATGCGGGTGCGCTCTTCGCTCGGCGGCTCGTCGTCGAAGAGCTCTTTCGCCGAGAGCCCCAGCTCGCGTGACGCCGGGCTGGTGATCGGCTGTGGCTGCGGCGTCGCCTGCTTGGGCTGCGGCGCGTTCAGGTTCACCGCGGGCCGGCCCGGGTCAGTCGCCGCTTCACGGCCGGGCTCGGTGGCGAGCGGAATGCCGCGGTTGCCGACCAGCGGCTGCGCTCCCACCAGCGTGCGCGCACCAGAGTCCGTGTCGGAG
Source organism: Archangium sp. (assembly GCA_016792935.1). Classification (GTDB taxonomy): domain Bacteria; phylum Myxococcota; class Myxococcia; order Myxococcales; family Myxococcaceae; genus Archangium_A. The sequence continues at coordinate 12,933 of JAEUJS010000563.1, forward strand.
ATCTGCGAAGCGACCGGCACCGGGCCCTTCTGCACGATGGTGCGGCCTTCGGGGTACGCGGGCGCCTGCGCGCGATTGGGGATGCGCAGCACCAACTTCTCGATGTCGGTCTGACGCGCGCTGAAGCTGTTGCGAACGAGCTCCGCGCAGCGATCACGGCCCCACGCGGTCGAGCCGGCGGCGAGCGAGAGATCGCGGATCATGTCCATCGCGGTCTGGTAGCGGCGATCGAGTTTGCGCTCGAGCAGCTTCATCACGACGTTGTCGAGTTGCTTGGGAACGCGCCGGTTCACCTTCGACGGGAGCGGGATCTCGCCCTCGTACACGGCCGCCATCTCCTGCCCGGGGTTGCCCTTGTAGAAGAGGCGCTGGCCGGTGAGCAGCTCGTGGAAGATCGTGCCCAATGAGAAAAGATCAGTGCGCGGGTCGAGTTCCTTGCCGACCGCCTGCTCGGGAGACATGTACGCCGTCGTGCCGCGCACCATGCCGGCCTGCGTGCGACGCTCCGAGCCCTTCGCGCGTGCGATGCCGAAGTCGAGCACCTTCACGCTGCCGTCGAAGTCGGCCATCACGTTTCGAGGCGTGACGTCGCGGTGAATGATCGGCACGGCGTCGCCGCGCGAGTTCTTGTGGCTGTGCGCGTGCCCCAGACCTTGCGCGGCTTCGCGGATCACGGTGATCGCAAACCCGAGTGGGAGCGGCTCGTTGCGCTGTGTGTAGACCTCGACGAGCTCTTCGACGTTCGCGCCGGTGATGAACTCGATGACGAGGAGCACCTCGTCGTCCGCGGTCTCGAGATCCATGACCTGCGCGACGTTGGGGTGCATCAGCGTGGCCGTCATCTTGGCCTCGTCGAGCAGCATCTGCATCGCGTTGGGATCTTCGCGTTGCTCGTTGAGGATGCGCTTGATGACGACGGGCTTGCCGACGAAGGGACCCGACCGAGCGAAGCCGAGGAAGATCTCGGCCATGCCTCCGATCGCGAGCCGGCACAGCACTTCGTATTTCCCGAAGCGCTTTCCGGTGAATTCGTCAGTGGTCCACTTCATGGGGCCTAAAGCCCGACTTTAGGCCGGGACAGCCGCGACACCAGTTCTTCAATGCGATGTACGACCTCCGAAAGTGGGAGGTGCGTCGAGTCGATCTGCACCGCGTCGTCGGCCGCTTTGAGGGGGGCGTGTTCGCGCTCTGAATCTTCCTTGTCGCGCTTGTTCTGGTCCGCCAGCACCTCTCCGACCGGCTTCTCGTGGCCCTTGCTGTAGAGCTCTTCGAAGCGGCGCTCGGCGCGGATCTTCGGGTCGGCGAAGAGGAAGATCTTGAGGTTGGCGTCGGGGAACACCACCGTTCCGATGTCGCGCCCCTCGAGGATGGCGCCCTTCTCTGCCGCCAGCGCGAGCTTCCGCTGCAGGCCCAACAGCGCTGCACGAACGGTCGGCTGCGCGCTCACCTGTGAAGCAGCGAGAGAATTTTCCGGAGTGCGAATCGCCTCCGACACGTCCTCACCTTTCAGGAAGACGTGGTTCTTGTCTTCGTCCGTGCGGAAGGTGACCTCGAGGCCACCGAGGATCTCGGCCAGACCGGGCACGTCGTCGAACTTGATGTTGGCGCGGCGGGCCGAGAGCGCGACGCAGCGGTAGATCGCGCCGGTGTCGACGAGCGTGAAGCCCAGACGCAGCGCGAGGATCTTCGAGACGGTCGATTTTCCCGCTCCGGCAGGTCCATCGATCGCGACGATGAGTGGCTGAGCCATTCGTTACTTCCCGAGGAACGCACCCATCGCGCGGAACTTCTTGTAGCGATCGGACACCAGCTGCGCGGCATTGAGCTTCTTCAGATCGCCGAGCTGCTTGCGGAGCGCGGCGCCGACCGAGTTCGCCATGGTCAGCGGATCGCGATGCGCACCACCACGCGGCTCGCCGATGACCTGATCGACGATGCCCATGCTCTGGAGATCGCGCGCGGTCAGCTTGAGAGAGTCGGCGGCCTTGTCGGCGCGCGTCGCGTCACGGAAGAGAATCGACGCGCAGCCCTCGGGCGAGATCACGGAATAGATCGAGAACTCGAGCATCAGGACTCGGTTGCCGACGCCGATGGCGAGCGCTCCGCCGGAACCACCTTCGCCGATCACGGTGCTGATCACCGGGGTGTGCAGACCGGCCATCACCTCGAGGTTCATGGCGATCGCTTCGGCCTGACCGCGCTCTTCCGCGCCGATGCCCGGGTACGCGCCCGGCGTGTCGATGAAGGTGAAGATCGGCCGCTTGAAGCGATCGGCGAGCTCCATGAGGCGCTTGGCTTTGCGGTAGCCCTCGGGGCGCGGCATGCCGAAGTTGCGCAGCATGTTCTCCTTCGTGGAGCGGCCCTTCTGGTGGCCCATGACGAGCACCGGCTCACCATCGAGACGCGCGAAGCCGCCGACGATCGAAGGATCTTCCGAGAACAGGCGATCGCCCGCGAGCTCGCAGAAGTCGGTGAACACGTTGTTCACGTAGTCGAGGAAGTACGGGCGCGCGTTGTGGCGGCTGAGCTGCACGATCTGCCAGCGCGAGAGGTCGTTGAAGATCTCTTCCTGGAGCTTCTTGGCCTTCTTCTCGAGCCGACCGATCTCGGCGGTCATGTCGACGGCGCCAGACGAGGAGAGCGTCTTGAGCTCGTCGATCTTCTTCTCGAGCTGAACCAGCGGCCGCTCGAACTCCAGCGGGTGGGCGATGTTGATGGCCATGGCGAATTTTCCGTGAGGCTCGACCTGGGGCGAGCCGAGAAACACGGTGTCGTTCACCCTCGCCCCGAGGTCAAGCTCCTGATTTGGTCAGTGCCGTGTCGAACGACGCAGAGCGGGCAGAGAGAAACGGTCCGCGATGCCCGAAATGCAATGCGGACGTGCTGAGCGGCGCGCGCTTCTGCCCCCACTGCGGCGTGTCGATGGAAGCGATCGGCCCGGGCACGGTGCTCAACCAGTGGCAGGTGATCGCTCCGCTGGCCGAAGGCGGCATGGGCACCGTGTTTCGCGGAGAACACACGCGGCTCAAGCGCGCGGTGTGCATCAAGTGCATTCAGCCTTCGCTCGCCGGTGAAGACTCGATCATTCGCCGCTTCGAGCGCGAGGCCACGGTGCTGGCGTCGATTCACCACCCCAATGTCGTGTCGGTGATCGATCTCGGTCAGCTGCCGAGCGGCGGGTTGTTCCTCGTGCTCGAGCTGGTCGAGGGCCAGAACCTGCGGCAGCTGATGCGCGAAAATCCGGAGTTCACCGTCACTCGCGCGGTCGACCTCGTGCGTCAGATCCTCACCGGGCTCGAGGAAGTGCATCAGCACCAGATCATCCATCGCGATCTGAAGCCGGCGAACCTCTTGATTCGTGCGCTGCGCGACGGGACCGAGTTGGTGCAGCTCGCCGACTTCGGCATCGCTCGCGCGGTGTCGGAGCGGGACATGACCGACTCCGGGCTGACCAGCACCGGGATGGTGTTGGGGACGCCCGGGTACATGGCGCCTGAGCAGATTCTTGGCGAGTCGGCCGATGCGCGCGCCGATCTCTACGCGGTGGGCGTGGTGCTGCATGAGTTGTTGTCGGGGCGTCGCTTGTTCGATGCCGAGAGCGGGCTCGAGGTGCTGCACAAACACCTCTCGAACGTGCCGCCGCCGCCGCTGAGCAAGGAGTTCGGCGGGCTCAACGAGGTCGTCGCGAAGGCCCTCGCCAAGCAGCCTGCCGATCGGTTTCAGACCGCGCGTGCATTTCGCGAAGCGTTGCTCGCGAGTCAGACGGCTCCGCCGCAGCGCAACGAGGTCATCACGGTGCCCGAGTACCGGCCGAGTCCCGGTGTCGTGGCGGCGGTTCAGCGCCCCGAGGCGGCGGCTCCGGCTGTTGTTCCACGCGCGGCGGTGAAGACGGTGCCCAGCGCTCCGACCCGGCAGACGTCTTTCGGCGCGTTGGTCGATGCGTGGAAGGCGTCGAGCGGGAAAGAGCGCGCCGAACACGCCGCGATGATCGAGCGCCGCGTCGCCGAGTTCTGCGGTCAGGGATTACCCGAGCCGATCCTCGAGATGTTGAAGGTGGTGGCGGCGAAGCGCGAGCCCGAGGTCGAAGTGATGATTCGCGCTTCTTTGCTCGATCGCATCGGCGCCGTGGCGCGCGTGTTCTCGGGCCGAAGCGAGCTCCCGATGGTGCTGAGCTTCGTCGGCAACGAAGGGCGAAACCGACTGATCTTGTCGCTGCGATCCGTCTCGACCCCGGAGCTCGCGCAATCGATCGCGCGTGCGGTGATCGGTGGGCCGGGAGGCGCGCTGGTCGAAGCCCTGCCCGGCTTCACGACCTCGGGAGTGGCGGCCGTCGTC
>JAEUJS010000582.1 GCA_016792935.1 Archangium sp.
GTCTTGGCGACCTTCGCGCACTGCCCCTCGACGGTCTGCACGCCGGCATGCAGCGGCTCGAACGCCCTGGGAGAGAGCAGGAACGCGACACACCGCTTGCTGAGCTCATCGAACGAGGTCTTCACCTCGTTCTCCATCGCCTCGATCTTCGGCAGCTCGATGTAGCGGACTTCCTTCACCGTGATGAGGTGACCGAGCTGCTTGCGCAGTGCACCGAGCGAATCCATGAACGCGTCGGTGGTGTTGAACTCGTCGGCGATGATTTTTCCGAGCAGCTCACTCTGCGTCTTCTGCGCCTGATCCAGGGCCTCGCGAGCGCGGCGCTGCATCGACAAGACCTTCTCGAACTCGTCGATGATCAGCTCACCGTTCTTCTTGAGCTCCTGGACGATGGGGAGGAGCGCGATTTCCTTCCCACCGAGCCAGTGGAACTGATCCATCACGCGCGTGCAGGCCGAGATCAGCGCCTCGTAGCTGCGACGCGTGACCTGCTGTGCTTCGGCGAGCCGCTGCAGCGTCAGCACTTCCGAGATGCCGCGCACCAGCTCGGCGTTGCCCAATTTCCCGAGCGCGCTCTGCGGTGTGGGAGCCGCCGCCGCGAACTCCGCCGACACGAACGGCGTCTGCCAGATCTGCATCGGGTGAACGCGCGTGGGCTCGTCACTGGCGCTCTTGAACACCACCATCTGGCCATCGGGAAAGACCGACCAGCCGTGGCAGGCGATCGGCGCGGCGATCTCCTTGCGCACCAGGTTGTACGGAAACAGCACGTACTTGCCCTGCTCGCGCTCGAAGAACACGTAGAGCACGTCTTCGCCGTTGGGCGACTGGATCTTTCGCTGGAAGACGAGCCCACCGACTTCCTGCTCGAAGACCTTCGCCTCGCCGGTCTGCAACACGAAGCCGCCGGGGAAGATGATGCCCTGCTCTTCGGGCAGCGACACGCACGACTGGCCAATCGCATCGGCGCGCGTGACCTGCCGCGTGCGCGTGTTGAAGACCAGGTAGCGGTACTTGTCTTCGCGGAACGGCAGCACCTTCAACAGAATCAACGCGCCGATCTTCACGTAGTGGAACTCGGCGTCGTCGAGCGACTGGATCGCCTCATCCACCGGCTCGGCGTAGATGCCCTGCCCCGTCTCGGTGTTGTTCTCGACCTTCACGGTGAGATCGCCGCCCACCGTCTCGATGAACACCTCGTCGAGCACGTTGACGTGCGGGTGCCGGCCGCTGACGAAGTTCTCGCGCGTCGCCTTCGTGTATTCGAAGTCGTGGGTGGGGGCCGTGAGCGCGTCGGCCTCTCCGCGATTGTCGAGGTAGGTGAGCTTGCCGCTGGTATCGACGCCGAAGCGCAACACCTTCACGTCGCGCAGCGTGTGGCCGGTCTTGAACGTGGCGAGCAGCCGCGCGTCGGTCTTCTCGAGGTGGTTGAGCCGCGCGTCTTTGTAGAAGCGGAAGACCTCTTCGAAGTCCTTCACGAAGCGGCGGTCGTCGAGGAAGCCGCCCGCTTCGGTCTTCGGCAATTCTCCGAAGTCGAAGGTGCCATCCGCCGAGCGCACGAACTTGTGGAGCGAGAACACGTCGCCCACCGAGCGCTCCTGCTTGAGCCCCATGAAGACGTTGAAGCCCACCAACAGATGACCCGCCCCGACGGGAACGATGTCGCGCGGCACGCAGCTGTGCTCGGTGCGCACGCGTTCGGTACCGATGACGGTGAGCTCCTGCCCACCGAACTCGGAGCGGCGTCGCGCGTTGAGCGCGTTGGTCTTCTCACCCAGCGTCTTCGCGGTCGCGAGGAGCCGATTGCGAATGACCTCGTAGCTGCCCCCAGCGAGGGCAGCGTTGTCGGGCGCGTCTGTGCTCATGACCTCGCTCGCCTCCGACCGGTCTGTCGACCGGTCGACTCTTCCGCCTGCGGCGTCGACCGGCTCACTCGGTTGGCCATCGCGCGGTTACTTCTTCTCTGACTTCGTCATCTTCGACATCAAGGCCGCGGCCGCCATGTTGGAAGCGTCTTGCGGAAGCCCCGGACGCGAGAGGATGTCCTTGATGTCCTGCGGGAGATCGCGCGTGCCGTCGAGATACGACTTGAGGAGCGTCTTCGCGGTGTCGGTGCTGGTCGCGGTCGCCTCGATGCTGTGTGAGAGCGACACGGCCTTGACGAACTGATCGAAGAAGGCGCCGTCGCCTCCGACGATGTTGATCTTCGCGGTGGCGAGCGACTTGGCGAGCACCTCGGCCTGACTGGCCGCGATGTCCTTGCGCACGTGGAGCGTCTCCAGCTCGACGGCGCGTTCCTTGTCGAGGCGCATGCGGAACTCTTCGTGTTCCTTGGTGGCGCCCTGCAGCAGCTGCATCGCCTTGGCCTTCTCCGACAGACCCTTGGCTTCGGCGAGGAGCTTCTCCTGCACGCCCGCGGCATCGGCGAGCACCTTCGCCCTGGTGGCCTCGGCTTCGGCGACGCCCTTCATCTGCAGCGCGTTCGCTTCGGCCTCGAGCACCTTGGCGTGCGCGAAGCCCTTGCTCTGCTCACCTTCGGCTTCGGCCATCAGCTTCTGCTTGAGCACGTTGGCGGTGGCCTGACCCTGCTTCTCGGTCGCGACGGCGTCGGCTTCACGCACCCGCACCTGAGCGAGGCCTTGCTTTTCATTCGCCAGGGCCTGCGCTTCGAGCACGCGCGCCTGAGCGAGACCTTCGGCGGCGCTCTCGGCCTGCAGACCTTCCGCGAGGCGGATCTTCGCGCGCGCTTCCTTGTCGGCCGCTTCGAGCTCGGCTTCGGCGGTGATGAGCCGCTGCTTCGCTTCGTGCTTGGCGACTTCTTCACTGGCCTCCGCCGCCTTCACGCGCTCGACCACGGCCTGCTGCGCGCGCGCTTCGGCGTCGATGACCGCCGCTTCCTTGCGGCGCTGCGCATCGGCGACCAGGCGCAACTGCTTGATGTTCTCTTCTTCCGTCGCGACCTTCTTCTCGACCGCGATGCGCGTGCTCACCACATCGGCGATCGCCTTGCGTTCGGTCTCGAGCGCCTTCTCCTTGCCGATGCGCTGCAGTTCGACCTCGCGTTCGCGCGAGATGGCTTCCAGCGCCCGGTCCTTCGCGACGCGCTCGGTCTCGATGCCGACCACGCGTTCACGGTTCTTGCCGGCGACTTCGATCTGGCGCGCCTTGTTCTGCTCGTTGATCTGCAGCTCTTCTTCCGCGCGGACGCGGGCGAGCTCGGCCTTCAAGTGCTCTTCCTGCTTCACGCGATCGGTCTCGGCCTGCTCACGCGCTTGAATGGTCTCGATCTCGCGCTTCTGCTTGGCCATCGCCTCGGCGCGCTGACGCTCGAGCGCAAACACCGCTTCGTCGGCTTCGACGTTCTGCTTGGTGATCTTCTTGCGCTCGTCCTGACGGAAGTCGTTGGTGAGCACGTTCTGAATCGTCGTGAGCTCGGTGATCTTCCGGATGCCCTGCGCGTCGAGAATGTTCTCGCGGTCCATCATCTCGAGCGGCGTCTGCTCGAGGAAGTCGATGGCGGCGTCTTCGAGCATGTAGCCGTTCAGGTCCTTGCCGATGACCGAGACGATCTGGTCCTTGAAGACTTCGCGTTCCTTGTAGAGATCTTCGAAGTTGAGGCGCTTGCCGACGGTCTTGAGACCCTCGGAGAACTTCGCCTCGAACAACTCGTTGAGCGTGCCCTGGTCGGAGGCGCGCGCGCAGCCGACGGCGCCGGCCACCTTCAGCACGCTGTCGACCGTCTTGTTCACGCGCACGAAGAAGCTGACCTTGATGTCGGCGCGAATGTTGTCGGCGCAGATCAGACCCTGCTTCCCGCGGCGATCGATCTCGATGGTCTTCAGCGAGATGTCCATCACCTCAGCGCGGTGGATGATCGGGATGACGACAGCGCCCGTGAACGAGACCTTGGGCTCGCTCTTCATGGTGTTGACGATCAACACCTGGCCCTGCTGCACCTGCCGGTAGAAGCGGGCGAGCAGCATCGCGAAACCAAGAATCAGCAGCAGGCCAATCGCAACGGCCATGAACACGG
>JAEUJS010000590.1 GCA_016792935.1 Archangium sp.
CGAATGATTCTGAGAGGCGGATCGGGTCGTGATCAAGGTTTTCACCGCCGATTTCCCGAGTGGGGCGACACAGGCTGCTACAGGCCCTCAGGGTCTGGCTTCGGTGACCGCCGGCGTCTCACCCGTGGTCGTCTTGTCGGGCTTCACCTTGAGCGAGTACCGCGACGCCGCCGACTCGATGATCTCAGCGATGAGCTGCGTGTACGTGAAGCCACGTCGCTCCGCGGCCATGGCGAGCTCGCTGTCCTTCTCGAGGTAGGGGTTGGGGTTCACCTCGAGCACGAACGGCTCCCCGGTCTTCGCCGAGATGCGGAAGTCGACGCGCGCGTAGTCGCGGATCTTGAGCGCCCGGTACGCCAACAACGCGCTGCGCTCGATGCGCGCCTTCAGCTCGGGAGAGATGTCGGACGCGATCACCAGGTGCGGGTGATCTTCGCCGGTGTCTCCGAACTTCACTTCGCGATCGCTGACCTTGGGGATGTCGGGATTCCAGCGACCCCAGTCGAGCTCGACGATGGGCAGGATCTCTGGTCGCTGCGAGGGGCCGATCACGCCGACGTACACCTCGCGGCCGTCGATGAACTCCTCGGCCAGCGCTTCGTCGTTGAGCGTCTTGCGGATCTCGCGAACACGGCGCGTGAGCTCGTCCCAGTCCTTCACCACCGAGTGCTGGCCGATGCCGATCGACGCATCGCTGCGCGCCGGCTTGACGATCAGCGGGAAGTTCATGCGCCCGAACGCCTCGAACGCCTCTCCATCGAAGGTGAGGAAGTTGGGCGTGTTGACCTCGTGGTACTCGAGCAGCTGCTTGGTGAGGATCTTGTCCTGCGCCAGCAGCAAGCCCGCGGTCCCCGAGCCGGTGAAGTTCACGCGCGCGAGCTCGAGCACCGCGGCGACGTTCACCTCGAGGCGGTAGTCGTCAGCGAAGGTCTCACACACGTTGAAGACGAGATCGGGCTTCTGCTTCTCGATCTGTTTCAGCAGGTCGTGCACGCGATCGTGAACCGCGATCGGCGTGGGCGTGTGGCCGAGTTCCTTGAGCGCTGCGATCACGTCTTCCACGACGGGATCCATCGGATCACCCGACGGCTGATAGTGGAGAACGGAGATCTTCAGCGGAGGAACGGTCGCTGCGGCCATTGCGACCGCAGACGTTAATCCACGTCGAAGAACTTGTCCGTGTAGAGGAAGTTCATCGCGAGCGTGGTGAGCAGCGCGGTCAACTTCGTCATGTACTCGCGCGCCTTGTCGCGATGCACCGAGAGCTTCAACGCAGCGACGCGCTCGAGCAGGTGATCGAGCACCGACTTCACCACGGCGCGAGAGACGCCCGAGTACTGCGTGATCGACGCGATGAGCGCCTGACGTTCTGAGCGAATCAGCGAGTCAGCGGTCGCGTTGCCGATGCCGTCGACCTCGAAGAGCGCGGTGAGATCCTGATCGAGCTGCTCGCCGATGGAGAGATCGATCTTCTCCTCGAGCGCGCGCTGCCGATAGTGATCGAGCACGGTCTCTTCCATCTCGCCGACGTCGAGATCGCGATCCGCGAGCGTCACCGGAGCCGGCGTGCGACCGACCTTCGCCGCGACGTCCGCCACGTACTGCAGCTTCTTGAGCGCGCCCCAGCCCTTGTAGCGCTCGGCCCAGTTGAGCCCCGGGGTGAGCCACACGGCGAACGTCTCGGCGAAGTCTTCATCGGGGTGCTTCTGCGCATACCAACCCGAGAGATGCGCGACGTACTTTCGCGAGAACGGGTGCGGCTTGTACGTGTCGAGGTACGGCTTGGTGAAATCGCCGAAGAGCTTCTTCCAGTCGTCGCTCTCGTAGAGCTTGTACGCGTAGTTGAACGCGTGACCGGCCTCGTGGCGCAGGTACATCATGATGTCGCGCTCGGTCTCAGCGCCGGCGCCGAGGGCGTCTTCGATCTTCGTGAGGTGTTGATCCGCCAGGTAAAACGGAATCCCGATCACCGGCACGCCTGAAGGGCAGCCCCACTGGTCCGAGAGGTAGCACTCGGGTCGCAGCGAGAGGCCGCGCGCTTCCAGCTCTTCGTAGAGCTGGTTGATGAACTTCTCGAGGCGCGTGTCCTTGAGATGAAGCTTGAGATCCTTGATGCGCGCCTGCATCAGCGACGCGCTCTCCGGCGGAAGTCCGTCACCGAAGTGCGGTTCTGGCGGCTTTTCCTTGAAGACTGCGGGGCTGGCGAGAGCGGTCGTCATGGCGGCGGTTCGCGTCACTCAGCAGCTGACGGCTGCTGAAGGAACATGGTCGGATCGACCATAACCGACACTGCCAACACGCCAATTGACTGTTGCGTTCCGGCATTTAACTAGCCGAAACGACTGACAAATCAGGCGCCAGTCGTCACAAAAGACCCACCCATCTGGTCAGTCGAAGGCGCCGATGTCGGGGTCCTTCTTGGGCGGCTTTTTCCCGCCTCCGGGCGACTTCGGCTGGCCCGCCGCTTCGAGCTGAAAGTCGAACGACTGATCGCTCTCGGCACGCAGCGTCTTCGACAGTTCTTTGTGACCGGCGAGCTTCAACGTGAAGGTGCGCGTCGTTCCTTTGGCCCAATCGATCGTGAGCGGCGTGTTGCCGAGCATGACGCCGCCTTCGCTGACTTCGGCTCCATCAGGCGCGGACTTGAGCGTGACCTTGAGCGGCACCGGCGCAGTGGGTCCCGGATCTTTTTCAGGCGGGGCCTTGTTGGCGACCGGCTGAATCGGCGTGTTGTCGATCGGCTTCTCCGGCGTCGCAGTGAACGCCTTGAACGCGACGGCAGCGGCGAGCAACACGACGACACCAGCGACGACCGCGACGATGGCGCTGAGCGGAACCCCTTGTTGCGGAGCGACCGAGCCCGACCCCGACTGCGAACCCGACGCCGGAGTGGCCTGGCCTTGCGGTTGTGCTGCCTGGCCCGGCGGAGGATCGACGCGCGAGGCCGACTTCGGAAGCGGCTTGCTGACCGCGGAGATCGCCTTGCTCGGCGCACGCGACTTCGACGCGCTGCCCGACTTGCGCGAGGCCGACGATGAGCCGCTCCCGTCCTTCTCCTTGCTGTTCGGATCAGGCGTGAACTGGGGAATCGCGTCGAGCACCGAGTCGGGGCAACCGGCGAGCGCGGCGTGCAGCGCCTCGATGAAATCGGCCGCGGTCTGGAAGCGATCTTCCTTCTCGGGCTTGAGGCCCTTCACCATGAACTCGTCGATGGCCTTCGGCACCGGGGCGCCTTTTCGATAAGTGGCGATCGCCGGAACGTTGCCCGCGAGCGCGAGCGTGAGCGCCTTGCGCACCGAGTTCGCGCCGTACGGAGAGTGACCGGTGAGGCAGTAGAAGAAGACGCCGGTGAGCGAGAAGAGATCGGACCGCTGATCGACGACCTCTCCGCCGGCCTGCTCGGGCGGCATGTACTGCGGCGTGCCGAGCACCTGACCGGTCGACGTGAGGTGTTCTTCCTCTTCTTGTTCGATCGCCTTCACGAGGCCGAAGTCGAGCACCTTCACGTACTCGTTCCCGTCGACCACGGTGATCATGATGTTGTGCGGCTTGATGTCGCGGTGGATCACGTTCGCGTGGTGCGCGTGCGCGATGCCCGCCGTCGCCTGCTCGATGATCGCCGCGGCCTGACGCAGCGTGAACGGACCTTCGCGCTTGATGCGCTGGCGGAGTGACTCACCCTCCAGCATCTCCATCACGTAGTAGCAGAGGCCTTCGCCGGTCCGCCCGAAGTCGAAGATGGTGATGATGTTCGGGTGGTGCAGACGGCTGGCGATCTCCGCTTCGCGTTTGAAACGTTCGAAGAACGTGGGCGCCATTGCGAGCTGCGGGTGCAGCGTCTTCAACGCGACTGGGCGCTGCACGCTGGTCTGAATGCCCTTGAAGACCATGCCCATGCCGCCCTGACCGAGCACCGATTCGACGCGGTAGCGGTTGTCGAGGGTCTTCCCAATCAACTCCTGGGCGTTGACCGCTTCGAAGGGTTCCTTCGCCATGGGCGGGTTCACTCTACGCTCAAACGCGCGAGCCCGGCCTGTCGTTTCAGGGCAAAGCCCTCGGGGGCGACGCCGTTGGGGGCAATGCGTCGCCTGCGGGAGTCAGACGCGCTATTGCGCCCCGCGCCGTGTCTCTCGTCATCGTCCAGAAGCTCTCGCTGTCGTACGGGAAGAAGACCCTCTTCGACGACAGCGCGTTCTCGATCGGCCCCACCGATCGCATCGGTCTCGTCGGAGCGAACGGCACCGGCAAGTCGACGCTGCTCAAGATCTTGATGGGGCAGGTGCAGCCGGATTCAGGGACGCAGACGCTCCGACGCAAGGCGACCATCGGGTATCTGCCGCAGGATCTGCAGGCGCTCCCCGAGGGGAAGTTGGTCGACGCGGTGCTCTCGAGCGTCCCGGGACGTGACTCGCTCGACGAGTCGATCACCGCGGTCGAAGCGCAGCTGAGCGAGAGCAGCGACGAGACCGAACAGATGGAACTCGCCGGAGCGCTCGCCGAGTTGCACGAAGAGCGCGAGAACTTCGACGCGCACTTCGGTCCGCATCGCGCGGAGCAGATTCTGCTCGGCCTCGGCTTCACGCTGCGCGACTTCGAGAAGCCGACGGTGCAGTTCTCCGGTGGCTGGCGCATGCGCGCGGCGCTCGCGGGCTTGCTGCTCCAGGATCCTGATCTGCTCCTGCTCGACGAGCCGACCAACCACCTCGATCTCCCGACGCTCGCGTGGTTCGACGCGTTCTTGAAGCGCTCGCGCAAGGCGATGGTGTTGATCAGCCACGACCGCGGCTTCTTGAATCGGCAGATCAACAAGGTGATCTCGCTCGAGACCGAAGGCGTGCGCGTGTGGTCCGGCAACTACGAGGACTATCGCCGCCAGCGCGCTGAAGAGTACGAGCGGCTCCTCGCGCAGCAGGAAAAGGTGCAGGCCAAACGCGAGCAGCTGCAGGCGTTCATCAATCGCTTCCGCGCGAAGGCGAGCAAGGCCACGCAGGCGCAGTCGAAGATGAAGCAGCTCGAGAAGCTCGAGACGGTCGAGGTGCACCAGGAACGCGCCACGGTGAGCTTCACGTTTCCCGTCGTGGCCGCGAGTGGTCGCGAGGTCGTGAAGTTCCACGACGTGCGCAAGGCGTTCGGGGACAACGTCGTCTACGACGGGCTCGAAGCGCAGGCGCTCCGTGGTCAGCGAATCGCGGTGGTCGGCCTGAATGGCGCGGGCAAGACGACGCTCTTGAAGCTGCTCGCCGGTGAACTCGAGCCTGATCGCGGGGAGATCACCCTCGGGCACAACGTGGTGCTCGGCTACTACGCGCAGCACCACGCCGACACGCTCAACCGCGACAACACCATCCTCGATGAGATGCGCGAGTTGGTGCCCGACAAGCCGCAGTCGTTCGTGCGCAGCGTGCTCGGCTCGTTCCTCTTCAGCGGAGACGACGTCGAGAAGCGCATCGGCGTGCTCAGTGGTGGTGAGCGTGCGCGCGTCGCCCTGGCGAAGCTGCTGCTCAAGCCCGCCAACCTGCTGGTGATGGACGAGCCGACCAACCACCTCGATCTCGATTCGAGCGAGGCGTTGATCGAAGCGCTCGAGGGTTACACCGGCACGTTGATGTTCGTGTCGCACAACCGCTCGTTCCTCGACACGCTCGCCACGCATCTGTGGGACGTGCGCGATCGCAAGGTCGTGCCGTACCCGGGAAATCTCGCGGAGTACCTCGCGCACCTCGATGCCGAAGCCGCTGCGCGTGCGAAGGGTGAGGACCTGCCGGCGCCTGGTGCTCAGGCTGCTCCGGTCGTCTCGCAGAAAGATCGCAAGCGCCTCGAAGCGGAAGCGCGGCAGGCGAAGAGCGCGAAGTTGGCTCCGCTGAAGAAGGAGCTGACGAAGCTCGAAGCGCGCATCGCCGAGCTCGAAGCCGCGCAGAAAGAGCGCGAGCAACAGTTGGTCGACCCTGCGTTCACCGCCGACTTCGCGAAGTCACGCCCCGTGCTCGATGCGCATCGTGAAGCCGCGGCTGAGCTCGATGAGGCGCTCGCGCGTTGGGAAGTGGTGAGCACCGAAGTGTCAGCGCTGAGCTGAAGCAGTTCGCGCTGTGGCACAATTGCCACTGCATGCGCGTCGCCCTTTTCGCTGTCGTGCTCAGCGCGTCGGTGTCGTGGGCTCAGGAAGAGACGCCGCCACCGCTCCCGCCGCCTGATCCCGTGCCGCAACCGACGCCGCAGCAGTTGCCTCCGCTGCTCGTGCCCAAAGAGATCAACAACGCGCCGCTGAACCCGGAGCAACCGATTCAGCAGACTGATCGGCCGCCGTTCGCGGCGCCGGTCGCCGAAGAAGATCGCTACGTGCCGCTCTTCGGACCGATGGCGCACATCGCGATCAACTCGATCAACAACGCGTGGGATCGCTCGGTGCCGCTCCCTGGACTTGCCGGAACGATCGGGCTGCGCATGAGCATGATGCGGCGGAGTGAGGCGTCGCAGTTCACGGTCGCGGGCGGAGCGTTCTTCGGCCTCGAGGCGATCAACTTCGTCGTGACGTTGAGTCCCGGTTTGCGCGTCGAGTTGATGGGCGTGCACGGACCCGTGCTGATTCCGTACTTGAGCCTGTCGCTCTTCGGTCAGGTGCTGGTGCCGATCAACACACGCATGACGAACGCGCTCACCGGCATGCGCGTCGGTCTCGCGTTCAGCTGGAATCTCTCAGCGATTCCTGGAGCGGGACGCTGGTGGAGCGGGTGGGGCGGAGGCGGTGGCAGCGGCTCGTGGATCATCATCCCCATCGCGATCGTCGCGGCGTTGATCGCGTTCGGTGACGTGCGGCTCTACCTGCAGACCGACCCTGCGGGGCGGTTGGTGTACGGCCTCGGGATCGGCTTCGGCTTCTGACCTCAGGTCATCTTGCGGTACACGCCGACGACGCGACCGAGGATCATCGTCTGCTTGAAGTCGCTCTTGCTCACGTAGATCGGTTCCATCGTCTTGTTGTGCGGCTGGAAGCGGATGCGATCACCTTCCGGGTGGAAGCTCTTCACGGTGGCCTCGTCTTCGATGAGCGCCACGACGATTTCACCTGGAGTTGCGCTGGGCGCCTTCTTCACGAAGATGAAATCACCGTCGTGAATGCCCGCCTCGATCATCGAGTTGCCCTTCACGCGCAGTGCGAAGACTTCCTTGCCGTTGCCGCCGAGCAGGAAGCTGTCGATGCGCACCGTGTCTTCGATGTTTTCCTGCGCGAGGATCGGCGCACCTGCCGCGACGCGACCGAGCACCGGCACCTCGATCAGGTTGTCGCCGATCGACTTCTTCGCGCCGAGCCCCAGAATCATGCGCGCGCGCTTGGTGGGCACGAGCGAGCGGCTCTGCTGCTCACCGCGCGTCAGGTAGCCCTTGCGCTCGAGCGCCTTCAAGTGGTCGTTCACCCCGTTCGTGGAGCGAATGTCCATCTCCTCACCGATCTCCCGGATGGTGGGAGGGAAGCCGCGTTCTTCGGTGGTTCTCTGGATGAAGGTGAGGATTTCCTTCTGCCGGTCCGTGATCTCGTCCATGTTGCCTCTTGGGTTCTCAGGATCCCTGCTGGATCTCCGTTCAGTATGGTTCCTGAACAGCTGTGCAGAGTCAAATTTTTCAACGATGCGTCGCCATGAGGCAGACTGAGACCCACATGCTGCGCGGCGTCATCATCGGGGGAGCGCTGGCAGTTCTGCTCGCGGGTTGCCGCGGCGTGCTGTCTGGCGAGACGTTCACCCGCGACGGCGTGTCGTACAGGGTGGTCGTTCCCGACAGCAAAGGCTGGAGACGGGTCGACTTCGAAGACAACGATCTCGCGTGGATGAGCACGACTTCAGGGCATGTGATCTCCATCAACTCGACCTGCACTGGCCACGAAGATCCGCCGCTCGACATCCTCACCAACCACCTGGTGATCGGCTTCACCGACCGCGAGCTGATCTCGCGCACCCCCTTCAAGCTGGACGGTCGCGATGCCCTGCGGTCGGTGATCCACGCGAAGCTCGATGGGGTGCCCACCTCGCTCCAATTGGTGGTCCTCAAGAAGAATGGGTGCGTGCACGACTTCACGTACATCAGCCCGCTCGGCGCTGAGGCGGCGTACCAGAAAGACTTCGAGGCGCTGGTGGCCGGCTTCAAGCAGGAGCGTGCGAAGTGAGCTCCGGCCCTGTGAGCGGGGAAGACGGTCCGCAGCCGCTCGAGGGCGCCGCGCCCGAAGAGACCGAGCTTCGGCAGATCGTGCAGCAGGAAATGCTGGCGATCATTCCGTTCTCCGCGCGCGTGCGCGAGGCGTTCGGTGTGTTCGGTGGCATGTTCGCGTTGCTGGTGCGTGCGATTCAGCGCGCGTTCACGCGACCGTTCGCGTTCGGAGAGGTCGCGTACCAGATCGAAGTGCTCGGAGCGCGTTCACTCTCGATCGCCACGCTCACCGCGATCTTCGCCGGCCTCGTGATGACGCTGCAGTTCGCGTTCTTCATGACCCGCTTCGGCATTCAGCACACCGTCGGCAAGGTGGTGGTGCTGACGCTCTTCCGTGAGCTCGCTCCGGTGCTCACCGCGTTGACGGTCGGCGCGCGCATCGGCTCGGGCATCACCGCGGAGCTGGGCTCGATGAGGGTGACCGAGCAGATCGACGCCATCGCCGCGCTCGGCGCCGACCCGGTGAAGAAGCTCGTCACGCCGCGGCTGCTGGCGTGCATCGTGGTCATGCCGGCGCTCACCTGTCTGGCCGACGTGTTTGGGCTCACCGCCGGCGCGATCGTCGCGTCGACCCAGTACGACATTCCGTTCGATCAGTTCTTCCGCGGCGCGGTCGAGACCTGCGACGTCGTCGACTTCACTTCGGGTGTCGCCAAGAGCTTCGTGTTCGGCGCGATCATCGCGGTGGTCGGCTGCTACAAGGGCTTCGAGGTCAGCGGCGGCACCGAAGGCGTCGGCCGCTCGACGACCGAGACCGTCGCCATCACTTCCGTCGCGGTGTGTCTGTCGGACTTCTTCCTCACCAAGCTGTTCCTTGCCCTGTGAGTTCTTGAGAACGTGAGAAACGAAGCCGTCACCGATCAGAATCCGCCACACGCGGCGCGTGACGGCGAGGTGTTGATCAGCTTCGACGGCCTCTGGAAATCATTCGGGCCGAAGAGGATCTTCGAGGGGCTCGATCTCGAGATCCGCAAGGGAGAGACGCTGACCATCATCGGCGGCTCCGGCACCGGAAAATCGGTGTTGCTCAAGTGCCTCATCGGGCTGCTGTACCCCGACAAGGGCCGCATCATGCTGGATGGAGTCGACGTCACCAGCTTCAACGAGGCGCAGTTGCGCGACGTGCGCAAACGCGTGGCGATGGTGTTTCAGGGCGCGGCGCTCTTCGACTCGTTGAGCGTGGCTGAGAACATCGCGTACCCGTTGCGTGAGCACCTCAAAGAGCTCAGCGAAGAAGAGATCGCCGCGCGCGTGGCGAAGAACCTGAAGATGGTGAACCTGCCGGGCATCGAGGCGATGCGGCCGTCCGATCTTTCCGGCGGTATGCGCAAGCGCGTCGGTCTCGCGCGTGCCATTGCCATCGAGCCGGAAGTGATTCTCTACGACGAGCCGACGACGGGCCTCGATCCGATCTCCACGCGGATCATCGACGAGCTGATCGTCTCGATGAAGAAGCAGTTGGGCTGCACCTCGGTGGTGGTGACGCACGACATGGACAGCGCCTTTCGCGTGAGCGATCGCATGGCCATGTTGGCGCGCCGCAAGATCGTCGCCACGGGCACGGTCGCCGAGATGAAGGCCTCCACCAATCCCGACGTTCGCGCGTTCTTCGACGCGAGGAAGAGCTGAGCCATGGCTGAGAAAACGCCCATGAACCCCGCGGAGCGCGAAAAGCGGGTCATCATTCGCGCCGGTCTGTTCATCGCCTTCGGCCTCGCGCTCGCGGGCCTGGTGATCTTCGTCATCGGCAAGGAGCGGCGGCTCTTCGAAGATCAAAACGTCTACACGGGCGCCTTCGAGAACGTCGACGGTCTGGCGCTCGACTCGCCGGTGCGACTCGGTGGTCTGAACGTCGGCAAGGTGTCGAAGATCAGCTTCGCTCCGGATCTCGGCGACAAGCGAATCATCGTGACGATGGAGATCAGCAACAAGTTCCAGGAGCGCATTCGCGCTGACTCGGTCGCTCGCGTGACGGGCCGCGGCGTGCTCGGAGACAAGGCGATCGACGTCTCGCTCGGCAGCCCCGACAAAGACGTGATCCCCAACAAGGGAGAGATCCCCAGCGGTACGTCGGGCGACATCAGCTCGGTGCTCAAAGCGACCGGCGAGGTGATCGACAACATGGTGAACATCACGCGCGACCTGCGCTCGGGCGTGCAGAGCTACACCACTCCGCAGATCACCGACGACGTGAAGCAGTTCATCAAGTCGGCGCGCAACATCGCGGCGGAGATCGAGACCGGCAAGGGCCCCGCGCACGTCCTCATCTACGACAAGAAGATGAGTGAAGACATGAAGACGCTCGTGGCGCGCGCTTCCGAAGTCGCGCTGCGCGTCGATGAAGCGGCCACCAAGGTCGACGGCCTGCTGTCTGACGTGAAGAACGGTGAGGGCTCGCTGCACGCGCTGATCTACGACAAGAAGATCACCAACGCGGTCACCGAGCTCGGGCAGGCGGCAGATGAGCTCGCCAAGCTGATCCACGACGCGAAGACCACCAAGGACGGCGCGGTGTACCAACTGGTGTACGGCGACGCGAAGACGCTGCTCGCGGACCTCTCGCAGAGCGCGGCCGACATCAAAGCCATCACCGGCAAGGTGAAGTCGGGTGAGGGCTCGCTCGGAGCGATCATCAATGACCCGACCGTCTACGAAGACCTGAAGGATCTGCTGTCGAACCTGCGCAGAAATCGCGTGCTCCGCGAGCTGGTGCGCATGTCGATCAGCAACAACGAGAAGTTGGACGCGGCGGGTAAAGAGAAGGGTGAGACGCCGCCCGTCGCTCCCAAGAAGTAGACCGCGCCGGCCCAGCGCCGGCGCGATCTGTCACTGCTTACTTGGTTGGTGGCGCGTTTCCGCGACCGCCGCCCGACGGGTTGCCAGTCGTCGAGGGGAGGTTTGCAGGCTTGCTGCCTCCGCTGTTCCCGCTCGGCTTGCTTCCTCCACTGCCCTTGTTTGCGAACACCATGTGCGTCTCCTTGGAGCCAGCGCGAAATGCGCCAGCACCACAGTCAGTGGACGCACCGAATTTCGTGACACGGTTTCTTTTTGCGCCGTTGTTTCGCTTAGTTGCAGAGCGCCTCCACGACCATTTTCACCGAGTCACGAGCGCGCTTTACGCGCTGACGTGCGCTGTCCTCTGTGATGCCGAAGCGTTGCCCGATTTCACGGTGGCGAACGCCGTCAAATGACAGTTCGAGCATCGCGCGCGAATCCGAGTCGAGGGTGCACAGAGCGCGCTCGGCCAGGCGAAGACCTTCCACTCGCTCGAATTCGTCGTCTTGGCTGCGAAGCGGACACGTCGCTTCACCGAGTGAGCACGTCCCGGGAAACCATTCCGCCTGCTGAGCAGCCCGAGCACCGTTTCGTACTGAGCGCACGAAGTATGGGCGAACATCGCGGATGCGTTTCGGGCTCGTGCAAACGGCGATGAGCGTGTCGTGGATCACGTCGTCGGCCCACGGGCCGTAGCCAGCTGCGCGTCGCGCTTGGCTCATCACGGCATCAGCTGTGAGTTTTTCGAAGCAATCGGCCTGGCTTCGCGCCGTCGGTGTGCTCGACACCGCGACAGCGACACCAACCGCAGCACCGACCACGAGAAATCCGTTCCTGAGGTTCTTTCCCGCGCTCCCTGGCTTCATGGAATTCCGAACGAACAACCGGCGAAACCACTGCATCGGTGTAGCGGTGTGTAACTGTCGGTTTTTCGACGACCCCTCACACAGCCGTAGAATTCGGCTGTCTTGGCAGCGAAGCCCCTCATTCTCTGTGTCGACGACGAGCAGAACGTGCTCGACGTCTTGAAGCGCATGTTCGAGCGCCTGGGCACGGTGCTCACTGCGGGATCAGGTCCCGAAGCGCTCGAGATTCTGAAGACGCAGCCGGTGGATCTCCTGATCACTGATCAGCGCATGCCCGACATGACCGGCATCGAGCTGGTGCGCGCCGCGCGCAAAGAGGGCATCGGCGTCACGACCATCCTCCTCACCGCGTACACGAACCCGCGCGATCTGATCTCGGCGATCAACGACGGGCAGGTGTTTCGCTACGTCACCAAGCCGTGGGACATCGAAGACCTGATGATGACGGTGCGCAACGCGCTGTCGGTCGCTCAGCTTCGCCGCGAGAAGGAACATCTGCTCGCGTCGCTGCACAAGCGCATCGAGGCGCTCAACGTGATGTACGAGGTGAGCCGCTCGAGCGCGAAAGACGTGCCTTCGCTCGATGCCATCGTCGATCGCCTGCTCGCGACCGTCGGCCGTGTTCTTCCGCACGACGCGAGCGCGGTGCTGATCGAAGCGAGTGATGGAGAGACGGCCGCGCTTCGCATTCGCTGCGCGACGGGTCTCGAAGAAGCGGCGCTGCTGCACGTGAAGGACTCGGTGCTCAACTCGCACCGCAAGACCGCCGGTGTGGTGCTGCCGGAAGATCGCGTCATCACCAACGTGAGCGGAGAGGTTGGCGGGGCTCCGGCGCCGGGGCTGACGACGTTCGCGTGTGCGATCTCAGTGCCCCTCGTGGCGGAGCGGCAGACCGTCGGCACGCTCGCGCTCTTCAGCTCGCGACCTGATTCGTACAGCACCGATGACGGTGAGCTGCTCGACCTGCTGGTGAATCAGACGACCGATGCGATCAGCCACGTGCGCGCGACCGAGCGTGAGGCGCGCCAGCGCATCGAGCAGATGGTGATGGCGATGGCCGACGGCGTGATCCTCACCGACGCCAAGGGCGCGGTGGTGGTCGTCAATCGCGCGGCGCGTGAGTTCCTCGGGCTGAGCGCGGACGAACACAAGCCGACCTTCGAGGGGCTGACGGCGTCGCTGGGGTTGTCTCCGTTCGAGTTGGTGCGCGGCTGGGAATACGGCGGCCCCAAGACCGTGCGCGAAGAGGTGCAGCTCGGTGAGCGCGAGGTCGAGCTGGTCGTCACTCCGGTTGCGGGCTCGGGTGCGTTGCTGCGCGGGCTGGTGCTCGTGCTGCGTGACGTGACGGAACAGAAGCTCCTCAACAAGCGCAAAGACGAGTTCGTCGGCATCATCAGCCACGAGCTGCGCACGCCGCTGACGTCGATCGCCGGCGCGCTGGACCTGGTGCTCAACCGCCTCGCCGGGGACGTCACCGAGAAACAGAAGCGCTTCCTCACGATGGCGCGCGACTCGACCGAGAAGCTGAACCTGCTCGTCGACGATCTGCTCGATCTCGCGAAGTTCGAGCAGGGCGGCATGCGGATGAACTTCGAGCTCGCCGCGCTCGATGAGCTCGTGAAGACCGCGGTGGAGCGCTACGGGCCTTCGTTCGCCGAGCGGAAGGTCGACGTCTCGTTCGAGGCGGTCGCGGGCGCGAAGCTCCTCTGCGATCCCAATCGCCTCAATCAGGTCATCAACAACCTGCTCACCAACGCGGTGAAGTTCACTCCGCAGGGCGGGAAGGTGAAGGTGACCGTCGCGCGCTCGGGTGAAGGACCGGGTGGCGCGGTGCTCTCGGTGTGGAACTCGGGCGACACGATTCCCGAGGGCGATCTGGAGCGCATCTTCGACCGCTTCGAACAGGCGCGCAGCGCGAAGACGCGCAACGTGCCGGGCACGGGCCTGGGGCTTTCGATCTGTCGCACCATCGTCGAGGCGCATGGCGGTCGTATCTGGGCCGAGTCGGAGTCGGGTGGGGCGCGCTTCGTCGCGGTCTTCGCCGAGGCGCCTCCGGAAGAGGCGGTGGTCGAGGAACATCCGCGCGCGTCGCGCGGCACGGTGCTGGTGGTCGAAGACGAGCTCAACCTCGCGTGGGTGTTGAAGGCGCAGCTGTTGGCGGCGGGGCTGAAGACCGCCGTCGCCCACCGCGCGGAAGATGCGATCGCGATGGCGCGGAAGCTGCGGCCCGACGTGATCACGCTCGATCACAAGCTGCCCGACGTCGAGGGCCTGAAGCTGCTCGAGATTCTCCGGCACGATCCCGAGACCAAGGGCGCGCGGGTCGTCGTGGTGGCGGGTGGCGATCACCGCGACGAAGCGACACGGCTCGGCGCGAGCGGCTTTCTGCAGAAGCCGGTGAATCCGGCGGGCTTCCTCGCGAGCGTCGAGGCGGCGTTGAAGGAACGGCATGGAGGCCGAGGCCGCGTGCTGGTCGTCGATGACGATGCGCAGATCACCGCCATCTGCGCCGAGGTGCTCGCGAATCAGGGCTTCGACGTCGAGTGCGCGGGTTCCGTCTCCGAGGCGCGCGCGTCGATTGCTCGGAAGCGGCCTGACGTGTTGCTGCTCGACGTTGCGTTGCCTGATGGCGACGGCTTCCACTTCTTCGAGGCGCTGAAGGCCGATCGCGGCACGGGGCCGT
>JAEUJS010000684.1 GCA_016792935.1 Archangium sp.
CGGCACGAAGCCCGGCTCGAAGATGCCCGCGTTGGTGCGGACGGCGCCCTTCACGTCTTTGAGCTGCGCGCCGCCTTCGGTCCACTCGACGCGCACGTCCCACTTGTCGAGCGGCAGTTCCACCACGTCGAACTTCGCTCCGCGGAAGGTGATGGTCTTCACGACGGACGTCTTGCCCGCCCTCGAGGGTTTTTCTCCGAGCGCGCGAAGGCCGAGAAAGGCGATGAACCCGGCGAGCAGCACGATCGCGATACGCGTGAGGCGCACGAACGTCACGATGGCGCACGCCGACGCGGAACAACAGCTTCAGCGAAACGCTTCGGCGAAGAACGAGTCCATCGCCAGATACGCCCGCGTCGCGACGGCCGCGTTGTACTTCGCCTTCCCTTCCATGTTCGCGTCGACGTCGGTGAACGAGTGCACCGCGTTGCCGTATGCGACGAGCTGCCAATCAATCTTCGCGTTCCGCATCTCGGCTTCGAAGCCGGCGACTTCCTCCGCAGGCACGAACGGATCATCCGCTCCGTGGAGCGCGAGAATCTTCGCGGTGATGTTCTTCGCATCGTCCGGCGTCGGCGAGCCGAGCCCACCGTGGAACGAGACCACGCCCTGAATCTTCGCGCCGCTGCGAGCGAGCTCGAGCGCAGCCGTGCCTCCGAAGCAGAAGCCGATGGCGCCCACCTTCTTGTCGTCGAGCTGCGCGCTCTTCTGCGCGAGGAAGACCTCGAGGGCCTTCTTCATGCGCGCGCGCATCAACGCGCGATTGCCCTTCACCGCCCCGGCGGCCTTGCCCGCTTCGTCCTGATTCTTCGGGCGCGCCGCGGTTCCGTACATGTCGGCGACGAAGACCGTGTAGCCGCGCGAGGCAACGAGCTCTGCCTGCTTCAGGTTCGCCTCGTTGATGCCCAGCCAGTTCGGGACGAGCACGATGCCGGGCTTCGGCTTGCCGCCGTCTTCCGAAATCAACACGCCCTCGAACTTCACCTTGTCGAGCTCGTACCCGACCTTCTTCTGAATGAGTGCGGCCATGGCAGGGGCGGAAAGCAACACAGCGAGTGTGAGCACGGTTTTCATGTGCAACCCTCGTAGCCATGAAGCGACTTCACCGCACGGATCTCTTCACGTGGTCGCAGTTTCGCGAGCCGCTCAACATCGACTTCAACGCGACGCTGTGGACGCGACCGGGCGGCAACGTGCTCATCGACCCACTCGCGCTGAGCGCGCACGATCAGAAGCACCTCGAAGAACTCGGAGGCGCCGCGTTCGTCATCATCACCAACTCGATGCACGTGCGCGCCGCGAGCGAACACCCGAAAGCGCAGCTGTTCGGTCCTCGCGCTGAGAAGGACAACTTCCCCGTGAAGTGCTCACGCTGGCTCGGCGATGGAGAAGAAGTGTTCCCCGGTTTGATCGCCTACGAGCTCGACGGCAGCAAGACACCCGGAGAGCTCGCCCTCGTCCTCGATGGCACCACGCTCATCACCGGCGACCTCATTCGCGCACACCGCGCCGACACGTTGGGCCTGCTGAAACCCGAGCAAAATCTGAAGGACAAGCAGGCTGCGCTGGCCTCGATTCAGCGCGTCATGAAGCTTCACCCCGGCATCGAGCACATCGTGGTTGGAGATGGCTGGCATTGCTTCTGCCGCGCCAAAGTCTTGTTGGAGCGACTTCTCACCGAGGGCTGACCGGATGCGCACGTTCTTCGCGGGAGCGGCGTTGGTGGTGTGCAGCGGTTGCATCGACATGGCCCTGGTGGACGGCGGCACCGACGGCGGTCGGCGCGACTCGGGCACGTCGAACAATGAGGCGTTCGAGATCACCACGCTCGATCCCGACGGCGGAGAGCCGACGTGGTTCGCGATGGCGGTCGAGCCGACCACGAAGCGCATCGGCGTGGCGTACTTCGCTCCGCGCGGCACCGAGACCAACGTCGGTCACCCTGACTACGACTTGAAGTACCTCGAGTGGCGCGCGGGAGTGACCACCGCTCCGCAGAACGTTCGCATCGTGCAACGCACGGTCGGCGTCTCGCTCGCGTTCCAACCTGGCAGTGGAGAGCCCGCCATCGGCATGCTCGGCGGCATGCAGGACTTGATGGTGAGCGTCTTCTGGTTCCAACACGACGCAGAGGTCGTCACGCGAAGTGGAACGACGTGGACGGGCACCATCGTCGCGCAGAACTCGAACGCGGTGGATTGCGGGAATCCCGTGAGCAACGCCGGCTTCCTCGTCGGTCTCTGGCCCGCGCTCGTCTACGACGGCAATGGGCAAATGGTCTTCGCCTGGCGCGACGGACATCAGAACAACCCGCTCGGCTGGCAGGGCTCCGACGTCGAGAGCGCCGAGGGCCCACTCGCCAACCCGACCATCCGCTGCGTGATGCAAGGCGGCAACGGTGGTCCCGATGGAAAGCCCGCGTGGGGTGGCCGCATTCAGCTCGTCGTCGGCGCTGGAGGTCAGCCCGCGATGATCTACGACCGCGCGCAAGGCGGAGCCGACACCACCGGCATTCAGCTCTGGTTCCAGAGACGAATGGGCACCGCGTGGACTGCGCCGACGCAGCTGTTCAGCAGCAACGACACCAAGACCGGCGGCACGCTCGCGTGGGACTCGATGGAAGGCTACGGCGCCGCGGTGGTCGACGGCGCATCAGGCGGCTTGCGCTACCGCAGCTCGGCCGACGGCGTGACGTGGGACGCGGAAGATCCCGTGTACGCGGCCGGCTCCGGAGGTTGGTACCCATCGCTCGCGTTCGACCCTCAGACGCACCAACCGAACATCGCCTACTACGTGTGCTCGCAGCGCGACGGCGAAGTGCCGACGGCGTGCCCCGCCTCGTTCGATGAGCTCCGCGTCGCGGGCCGCACCGCCGGCGGCTGGTCGGAGACACGGGTCGACGCTGAAGGCGGCTGGGGACCGAAGCTCGGTTTCTTCAGCGACGGAAAACGCTTCGTCGTCTATCGGGATCCGCGCAGTGGCGCGCTCAAGCTGGCCACCGAGCGCTGACACTTTTCGAACGGATCGCCCAACTCATCGAGATTCACAGCGAATTCACGTTGGCGCGCGCGTTGCTCGAGGGCGCGCCACATGAAATCGAAAATCCTGGGAGCCCTCCTCGCGGTCATCGCGGCTGGCTGTGGATTGCCGCCGTCACAACTCACCTGCGGAGACGGCACGACGCTGAACGGAAAAGCGTGCGTGCCCATCTCGACGCTCCGCTGCGCGAGCGGAACGCACGAAGAAAATGGTGAGTGTCTGGCTGATCAAATCACGCAGGTCACCTGCGGCGTCGGCACGCACCTCGATGGCACCGCGTGCGTCATCGACACGCCCGCCACCGTCCTCTCTCCGTGGAGCGCGCCGTCAGTCGTCTGCCAGCAAGGCATGGCGTGCAGCGATCCCACGCTCGTATTGACGCCCGCCGGAGCCGTCGTCGCGGTGAGCGAAGTCGGTGACGCCGCGCAGACCGTCGCGGTGTTCCGTCAGGGCACCGCCGGCTTCGAGCTCGCCAAACGCTTCGAAGGAAACTCGTCCATCGCCATCACGCCGACGCTCGCGATTCGCGGCTCGACGCTCTACCTCGCGTACACCGACTACGAGCCGTCGCAGACGCAGCGCTACGGCACCGGCGACTTGATGCTCAGCATCTCGAGCGACTTCGGCGCCACGTGGTCCGCTCCGCGCCGCATCAACGCCATGCCCGCCACCACGCTGCTCTATTCGCCGCGCCTCACCGTCTCGAGCGACGGCATCGACCTGCTCTACATCGACACCGACGGCGTCTCGACGCAGGACAACTTCCTGATTCACTCCAGCGACGACGGCGTCACGTTCGGAGAGCCCGTCGCGTTGCCCTCGGGCGGAACGTACGACTCGCTCAGCCCCGCCGCGCCCGCGATTCGCGTCGGAAACGTGCTCGAGGTGCCGATGATTCGCAGCGGCTACGACCTCGCGACCGGTGGAAGTCTCTCGACGGTCGAAGTGCTCAGCATCTCGCCCGACCCGCAGACCATGACCATGGTGACGCAGACCACTCGCGTGAAGCGCGTGTTCTCGTCGCGTGATTTCCCGCTCGACCCGGTTCCGGTGCTCGACGCGTCCGCGACCGGAGTGCGCTGCCTCGCGTACATCGACGCACCGTCGCGCGACTACTCCATCTACGTGGTGCGCAGCGAAGGCCCCATCGACGCGACGATTCGTCCCGTGCTCGTGCCGGGTGGGCCGGGCTCGGTGCAGACCGCTCCGTCGATCGCCGTCACGCCCGAGGGTGATTGCGCGCTGGCGTGGCTCGACAACCGCTCGGGTGCCTGGGAACTCTACGAGTCGACGCTGCTCGCGAACGGCACGTGGCGCGCGCCGGTGAAGGTGTCTCCGATGAGCTTCACTGAAGACGGCGTGACGCACTCGCTCGCCACCAAGGTCTCGCTGCGCATCGAAGGCACGCGCAAGTTCCTCGCGTGGACTGATTTCCACGGGCCGACCGAGAGCATCTCGTTCTCGTCGGCGCCGCTCGTGCCGCAGTGAGCTGAGCTCGATCCCCAGAAGGGTCTCTCGACGAAAGGACGGTGCAGCGACCACTCACTCTGAACGCGCGCGTCTTCGGCTCTGGTACGCACAACCAACGAAGACGCGCGCTCCGTTCAGCTCGAGCGTCCAATCGCGCGGCGCACGCGCGACATCGAGCGGAACACCAATGACTTGCCGAGGTCACGCCACCCGCTCTGACCCACTGGCGTCGGAGACAAGCCGCGCTTGCGCAGCGAGTGATTGAGCATCATCGCCTTGCTCATCGCGCGCGTCTGAGCAGTGTTGAAGATGATCGACATCGACACCGAGACGTCGTCGCTGCCGTTCTTCACGTGATGCCCGGCCATGAACGGAATGTGCACCGCCTGCCCTGGCGCGAAGTCGAACGGAGTCGCCAACGCTTCGCTCTCCGGCCGATACGTCGTGCGACCGTCGTGCGACATGAACGCTTCCATCTCGCTCGCCGGCAACACGCGCTCGTCGAACATCGGGAAGATGGTGACCGTCTTCTTGCCGCGAAACTGCATCAGGAACGTCGAGTAGCGGTCGACGTGAAACGGCGTCACCGAGTTCGGCGACGCGATGAACAGATACAGCATCGGGTCGAGCGGCACGTCGCCCACGCCGCGGCGGCGCATCAACTCGGTCACGTCGGCGATGAGCGCCTGGTACAGGTCCTTGAACGACGCGTCGTCCTCGGGGCTGCGCACCATGATGTACGAGTTGCTGACGCGAATGCGCTCGATGGTCTCTTCGATGCTGAGCCCGTTCTTCTTGTCGAGGTGCGCGCGATCGAAGTCGTCCGTCTTCTCGAGGGCACCGGACGAATAGAAGACCTGCTCCTTCGGCAGCGCGGGAATCGCGCGGCCGAGGTTGCTCAAGTTCAGCGCCGGGTGGTCGAGCAGCTGGTGCGAGAACGTGAAGGCCGCCCGGTCGAGGCCCTCGAATGCACTCGTGTCGTCGAAGCAGGCGAGCTGAGTCACGCCTCGCGAGGTATCACAGCTCCAATCGGCGGTGGGTCGCGCGTTCTCCGAGGCGCTCGTCGTGCGTGATGAGCAACAACGCCCCGGGGAACGAAGCCAACGCCGTCTCGAGCCGCTCGATGGCGGGCAGGTCGAGGTGATTGGTCGGCTCGTCGAGCGCAGCGAGCCACACGTGTCGGCCGAGCCCGAGCGCGAGTCGCAGCTTGCGTGCTTCACCGGGTGACGGTGAATCGGTGTGGAGCAGTCGCTCCGGCTCGACACCGAGTGCATGCACCAACTGCAGCACGCGGCCGCGCACGTCGTTCGGCAGCTCGTCGAGCGCCTCGAGGTCGGCGCGCGCGTCTTCGACGGTGAGCTCCTGCGGAAGGAAGAGGCGCTTGTCCTCGGGCACGTCGCACGAGCGGAGCAATGCGTTCAGCAGTGTCGTCTTTCCCGCACCGTTCGGGCCTCTGAGCCAGAGATGCTCGTTGCGCCCGAGCTGCACGGAGAGACCTTTCGCGCGCACGTGCTCCAGTGCGTCAGCGCGGAACTGCACGACCGTCGGGCGCGGGCTCGCCTCGAAGTGAAGAAAGAGCGCCGAGCCCGCATCGTCATCGACCCGCACCTCAGCGAGTGCTTCGCGAGCTGCCTCTTCCTTGCGCGCCACGCGACGCAACGTCTTCGCGTGAGAAATCTCAGCCATCGCCGCGCGGAAGTCGGCGCCCATGGTGCGTGCGTCGCCGTCGTTCTTGTCCTTCATGCGCGCTCCGACGCTGCGCTGCTTCGTCGAGGACTTCAGCGTCTCGCGCTTCTCGTGCAGCTTCGCGACCTCGCGCGCGAGCTTCTTCTTCAGCTCGCGCTGCGATTCGCGGGTCCGTTGCGCTTCGCCTTCCCACGCTTCGCGCGCGGCCGAGAACGCCATCGGCCAGAGCCGGGCCGAGCCACCGTGCAGCCGCAGCGTCGCGCTCGTGACGTCGTCGAGCAGGGCGCGGTCGTGCGAGACGAGCACGCCGACACCGCGGAAGGCCTTCAGCGCTTCCCGCAGCAACGCGAGGCCTTCGACGTCGAGGTGGTTGCCCGGCTCATCGAGGAGCAGCACGTCGGGCTCGCTCCACATGGCAACTCCGAGTTGCCATCTCTTGCGTTCACCAGGACTCAGGGTGTCCCACCGCGCGAAGTCGCCACGCTCGAGCTTCAGCCGCGCGCGCCAGCGATGCGCGAGCCGGTCTTCCGCTTCGACGAAATCCGACATGCCGTCCGAATGTTCGACGCGCTGAGGGCACCACACGACACGCGCTCCACCGCCCCAGCCGACTCGTCGGCTGATGTGACCGGGCTCGAGCCGCAACGCGCCGTCGGTCGCGCGCAGCTCGCCGCGCATCAAGCGGAGCAGCGTCGTCTTGCCAGAGCCGTTCGCTCCGACGAGGCCGGTCCAACCGGCAGTGAGATGGAAGGTGACGCCCTCGAACACGGGGACGTCGGACGAATCGAATGAGAAGCCCAGGTCGTGGGCGATGACCGCGGAATGAGATGACATACGAGTTCCTGAAAAGAGGTCGGTGAAGAGCGACGCTGCGTTTCGGAAATCAGAAGGTCATGGCGGCGACCCTTGCGAGTCGCGAAGACTGCATAGCACCGGGTGCCCTCGCAGATGAAGAGCGGGGCTGGTACGTGAGCCACTCGTGACGCGCCGACTCGCCATGCTCCTGGCCGTGCTCCTCGTCGCGAGCTGTCGCCCGCCCGAAGAGCCGGCGAACACCAGGGTCCCGACGACCTACCGCGCGCTCGCCGGCCTCTCGATGGGCGCCATCGGCACCGCGGCCATCGGTTTCCGCCACCCGGACAAGTTCGACGCCTTCGCTTCACTCGGTGGTCCGCTCGACGCGGCGCTGCTGCTGCGCACCATCGATGGGTTTCAGACCGGCGGCTTCTGCGCGCGCTCGCGCCTCGAGGCGCAGCTCGCCACCATCAACGACCCGAGCACCGCAGGCTGCGTCACGCACCCTGCTCCGCTGACCTTCGAGCACGTGCAGGACTTCAATCACTGGCAGTACACGCCGACCTCTCCGTTCGATCGCACCTCGTACGTCGGGCTCTTCAACGACCTCACGCTCGCGTTCGGAAATCTGCTCACGGAAAACCCGTCTTCCACGTTCGCGCCGCCCGGAATTCCCGACGGCCACGCGCGCAAGCCGCCGGCCGACTACTGCACCAACCCGATTCGCGTGCCGGGCCTGAAGAACAAGGAATGGAACGCCGACGGTCAGTACGACGCCATCACGTTCTGCGACGGAGAGCCGACCACGTACTTCTGCGCCAGCGACGAGTCGCTCGTCGACTTCTGCAGCGACCCGGCCAACATCACCTCTCCGCTTCCGGTCGCGATGGAGGCTGCGTTCGCACAGACCGCGTGTGCGTCGAAGGGCGGAGCGCAAATCGCCACGCGCGAGACGCACCCCGCCATCATGTTGCGCGCGGGTGGGCGCTTCGATGCGTGCCGTGAACGCACGGTGCCGATGAGCGTCGCGCTCGCCTTCGACTTCAACGGCAACGGGCGCCGCGACTTCGGAGAGCCGCTGGTCAACAACTCGCAAGAACGCTTCGACGACCTCGGCACCGACGGTTGCGCGAACGCTCTCGAAGACGGCCGCGGTGGCTGCACGGCCACCGGCAACACGGTCGACTTGAACGGTGACGACTACGACGCCCTGCAGAATCCGCTCGGCACAGAGAAGAACTGGAAGCACGACGACGGTGAGCCGTTCGCCGACGACGGGCTCGACGGCGTGCCCGGCACGAGCGACCCTGGAGAATCCAATGGCACTTTCGACATGACGAGCGGCCGCAAGCGTCTCTACGAGCACGACGCGCGCACCAACATCGCGGCGCTGCCGGCGAAGGCCATCGCGCGGCTCAACCTGCTCCTCGATGGAGGCATCCGCGACCTCTTCAACTTCGGTCTCTCGGCGCATCAAGTCTTCGGGCGCTGGAAGTCGCTGCGGCCCGACGACACGCAGGGCTTCCGTGATTTCGCCGAGCTGCCGGGGCTGACTGACCGCAACGGCAAGTACACGCCGTGGAGCGCCGCGTGGAAACGCGCTCCGCACAACCTGGAAATTCTCTACGGCAAGGACAACCCGACGCAGGCCGACCTGCTCGCCGGCGATGGAGAACACGTCGGCACGCTGACGCAGTCGTTCGACCGCATTGCCACGCTCTACAACTTCATCGGCGCGCAGTGGCCGACGCTGCCCAGGCCCGTCGCACCGCAAGGTGGCTCGTCGCAGGCGATGCGAGAACGCACCGAGTGGTTCGACAGCACCGCGCTGGGAGCGAAGCGGGGTTACGGCCTCTTCCTCCCGCCCGGCTACGACGCGCCCGAGAACGCCGAGACGCGCTACCCGGTGTTGTTCATCCTTCACGGCTACACGGGCGAGCCGAAGCAGATGCTCCAGAGCGTGTTCCTCGCCGACACGTACATGAAGGACACCGCGGTCGCGCTGCGGCCGATGATCATCGTCGCTCCGAGCGGCGCGTGTTGCTTCCGTCACCGCACGTCGAACGCGCGTGATTGTCGTGAAGCAGATGACTCCGGCGCAGTGCTCGCGATGAGCAGCGAGTGGGAACGCGAGTGCGTCGGCGGCAGCTTCTTCATCGATCAAACTGGCGGTGGCACCGCATACGAGCAGTCGTTCTTCGAGTTGATGGCGGTGATTGACGCGAAGTACCGCACGCTCGCTCCGGCCGAGGTCGACGCGCGCTGACCCACCTCAGTCGCCGTGTTCGTCGGGAATGTCGAGGTCGGCGTTCGGTGCTTCCGGCGGCATCGCCTCTTCCGGCAAGTCCGAATCGTCCGGACCATCGTCATACTCGTCGTCCGACGGCTCTTCGTATTGCTCCACGGTCGGGAGCGCGCGCTTTCGGTCGAGCACCACGAAGGGCAACTTCGCGACCGCGTCGTCACGGCGCACGTCGAATTGAGAGTCGGACAGGTCGAGCCGCTCGAGGTGCGAGAAGCGCGCGACGTTCCTCAGCAAGAAGGCGGCGGAGCGTTCGGAGAACGGCGTGTCGTGCACGTCGAGCACCTTCAGCTTCTTCAAGAGCGACCCCGCGAGGAGTAACTCGAACAACCGGTCCGTCGACATCATGCCTGGCAGCGCGAGGTGCTTCAGCGGCACGGCGCTCAACGCGTGGAGCAGCGCCTCGAGATCGAACTCGGAGTCGAATTCCCACAGCTCGAAGTGCTCCAGCTTCGGCCAGCGCGCGGCCAGGATTTCGTCGACGACCTGCTCGTCGGGGTTGTCGGTCAGGAAGCGCGCGACGCGCAGAGATGGCAACTCGAGGTTGCCAAGTGTTCCACCGTTCCCCTGCACCGTGAGCTGCTCGAGGTGCGGCACGTGCGGCCAGAGCTCGGACAGATCTCCGAACGAGTGCAGCGGCTCGCGGTCGTATTGCTCGTCGGCCACCACCTCGCGTTCCTGAATGCCAAACTCGAGGTGCGTGAGGCGCTGGAGCTTCGGTTCCTTGATGAGCGATTCGATGACCGGCGCGTAGTCGTTCTGGCGCTCGCCGTAGTGCGTGACGTCATGATTGAGCCCGAACGAGAGCCGGCGGATGAAGCGGCACGCGGGTGCAGCGAGCACGCGATGGGCGAGCTCTCCCAACTTCACAGGACGTTCGCGGCTGAGCGCGTGCAGCAACGCGCCGTGCACGAGGCCGTGGCGGAACTCGAGCTCCACCTCGGGAGCTTGTCCGCCACCGCGCAGCTCGTCGGCGAACGAGGGAAAGAGCGACTCGAGGTGGTCCTGCACGAACGTGGCGAAGCCCGGCTTGCCGTGCCGGGTGACGAGTTCTCCGCGCACGTCGCCCTCGCTCTGCAGCCAGTCGCCGTAGACGAGCCAGCGCGCGGCATCGTTCGGGTGTGCGTCGATGTCGCGTTCGCGTGCTTCGTCGACCGCGACTTTCCCCGCGACGAACTTCGGCTCTTCGGCGAGCGGCGCGGTCTGTTGATCTGAAACGGTCGCCGGCTTTCCGCCGAGCCCACGCGTGTCGAGGAGCTCGAGCGTGTCGAAACCGGTCGCTCCTTCGAAGTCGCACTCGGCGAACTCGACGCCTTCGAAGGTCGCCCCGCTCAGCCTCGCACCACGAAAGTCACAGCGCTCGAAGCGCCCACCGTGCACGTACGCGCCTTCCAGTGACGCGCCGCGAAAATCACAATCGCTGACCTCACAGTCTTCAAATTCGGAATTCGAGAGGTCGAGCTTCGAGAGGTCCGCCTTCGCGAAGAAGAGGTGCGAGAGCGTCGCACCGGATTGATCCAGCGGAATCTCCCCGGCTTTTCGCCGCGCGTTGAACTTCCTGGGGCCGCGCCGGAGCTCCTCTGAAAGCGTCACGCAATGAGTCTGAGCGCGCAGCGTGAAGAACTCCATGGAGATTCTGCTCTCGCGCGTGGCGCTGTTGGGGTTGAGCGGCGTCTACGTGTTCCTGGAGCGGAAGTTCCCGCGGCGCGCGCAGCCCTTCGTGCGCCCGGGCCTCAAGGCCGACGTGCTGCACTTGATGCTCACCGAGTTCCTGACCAACGGCCTGGTCATCGCGATGGTCGTGCTGCTGTGGGCGCCGCTGCAGGTCTACAAAGTCAAGGCGACGTCCGAGTTCATCGAGGCGCAGCCCGCGTGGTGGAACGCGCTCGTCGCGCTCTTCCTCGTCGACCTCACCGGCTACTGGGCACACCGCGCGCAGCATCAAGTCAGCTGGCTGTGGCGCTTCCACAAGGTGCACCACTCGAGTCATCAGCTCGACTGGTTCGCCGGAGCGCGCCGTCACCCCATTGATGAAGCGTTCGGCAAGGTCGCGCTCTTCGTGCCGCTGGTGTTGCTCGGCTTCGGCGCGGAGGTGCTCGGCGGTCTGGGCGGCGTGCTCGGGCTGTGGGTCGGGCTCACGCACACCAACACGCGCTGGCGCTTCACAAAGATTCGGCGCGTGCTCGGCACGCCCGACATGCACCACTGGCATCACGCGCACGTCGATGAAGGGCACGGGCACAACTTCGGCGTGTTCTTCACCGTGTGGGACCGCTTGTTCGGAACCTTCCATCTCCCGGAGGAGCGGCCGCTCTTCTACGGCACGCTCGACCCGGTCCCGACCACGTACGTCGCGCAGCTCGTCGAGCCGGTGAAAGAGACGCGCGCCGCCTGGAAGGCACGGCGCGCGGCGAATCAGCAGAACGTCAGCGCAGCTTGACCTTCTTCGTCGGCCGCACGAGCGGAGCGGGCGCGGGAGCAGGCGCGGCCGCCGGAGCGGGAGCAGGCGCGGGAGCCGGCGCAGCGACTGGAGCAGGAGCAGGAGCAGGCGTCGGAGCCGACGGAGCCGCCGGAGCCGCGGTCGTGAAGAGCTTGAACGGCACGAGCCCCGGCGTCGGCTTGATGCGCTTGGCGGACGCGGTCTTGAGATCACTCGTGACGTAGACCTTCTCGCCCTTGCGCAGTGGCTTCGGAGCGCCATCGACGACCATCGTCTGCTCGAGCTCGTAGCTGACGGCTTCGATGTTCTCGTCGTCGTCCAGATAGAACTCCGTCACGTTGGCGGGCTGGCCGGCGATCTCGAGCTGCGCAGCCTTGGCGACCCGAATGCTGCGGAGCCGCGTGGTGCCGCTGTCGAAGCTGATCGACATCGCGCGCTGTTGCGCACCGAGCAGTTCGGTGTCGATCGAGCCGCCTCCGATGTTCGAGACGTTGGTGATCATCCACGCGTTGCGCATCGGGTTCGTCCCACGCACCACCGTCGTCGCGCCCATGATGGGAGCGTCCTTGCTGAGCGTGAACGTGTGCGTTCCGTAGGTGAACGTCTGACCGGCGCTGAGGAAGAGCGCGATCTCTCCGTTGGGACGAATCTGCGCGCGGCCTTCGGCGGCGTTGAGCGACAGGCCGCCCTCACACGGGAAGCTGTGACCCGCAGCGAGCTTCACTCCGTGGATCTGCGCGCCGTCCTTCGAGTCGTTGGCAGAAATGGAAGAATCGGCGACCAGCTCGTACGTGTTTCCATCGAGCACGAGCTTGGTGGTGACCGCGATGGTGCCGGAAGCGAACTGACCTGACTTCGTCGTCCAACCGATGCGTGAGCCCTGCTTGAGCGGCAGAGCGTTGCCATCGACCTTGAGCGTGATGGCTTCGTCGAGCGTGGCCTCGCTGGTACCGGGCGAAGACTTCACGTTCTTGACCTGCACCTTCTGCCCTTCGATCTCGACCTGATCAGCGAAGGCAGGCACTGCGAACACCGCGAAAGCGACGGCGAGCGAACGGGTCGCGTCCAATTCGACCTCTCCTCTGTGAATGGTGGGAACGGCAGCACACGGACGACGTGCTCCAACCGCTATTCAGACCGCATCAGATTTTCAACGTGACGCCTTCACGCGCTCCGAAGACTTCGAGCTCGGCGCCGTGCGATTCCGCGCGTTCCTGACACTCGAGCACCATGAGATCGACGTCGCGATCGGAGTGCATCGGGTCGTGGTGCGTCAACGCCAGCTGCCGCACCTGCCCCTGCACCGCGAAATCCACCACCGTCGTCGCGCGCGGGTGACCCCAGCCGATCTTCGTGCCGTATTCCTGGTCGGTGTACTGCGCGTCGGCGATGAGCAGGTCCGCTCCGCTGATGGCCTCGACGAGGTCGTTGGGCAGCTCGCGCAGCGCATCGGGCTTTCGCTTCACCAGCGCCTGATCAGTG
>JAEUJS010000687.1 GCA_016792935.1 Archangium sp.
TTCTTCGAACACCAGGTCAGCAGCTCACCTGCTGAAAAAGAGGGAGTCCCACACCATGTCGTTTTCCATTCGCACCAACGTCGGTTCGCTGAACGCCCAGCGCAACTTGTTCAACTCCACTGACAGCCTCGAGGGCAGCTATGCGCGCCTCTCGTCCGGCTTCCGCATCACCAAGGCCGGTGATGACGCTGCAGGCCTCGGCATCTCGGTCAACCTGACCGCGCAGATCCGCAGCTTCAATCAGGGCAACCGCAACGCGCAGGACGCGCAGTCGCTGATTCAGACCGCGGAAGCGAACCTCAACCAGACCACCGAGCTGCTCACCCGCATGCGCGAACTGGCCATGCAGAGCGCCTCGAGCGGCGTCGGCAACACCGAGCGCGGCTACATCCAGACTGAGAACTCGGCGCTCATCACGGAAATCACGCGCATCGCGAACGCGGCGGAGTTCAACGGCCAGGCGCTGCTCAACTCGGCGGCCACCTCGCTGACCTTCCAGGTCGGTATCCGCAACACGCCGGCGAACGACCAGATCGCGGTCAGCACCGTCGACGCGACGGCGGCCACCCTCGGCGTCGGCTCGCTCGACCTCTCGACCCAGGCTGGCGCGCAGGGCGCGTTGGCCACCATCGACACCGCGCTGCAGACCGTGTCGAGCTCGCGCGCGACGTTCGGCGCCGCCGGCAACCGCCTCTCGAGCGTGATCCAGACGATTCAGCAGTCCGCTGAGTCGCTGTCCGCCGCGAACAGCCGCATCCGCGACGTGGACGTGGCTGAGGAGACGTCGAAGATGGCCCGCACGCAGGTCATGATGCAGGCGGGTGTGTCGGTTCTCGCCCAGGCCAACCAGGCTCCCCAGATCGCCCTCAAGCTGCTCGGGTGATTCGCAGCTCTCAGCTGAAAACGCCGAGCTGATCTGAAGGGTGATCAGCTCGGCGACAACGACCGGGTGGGTTCGGCAATCGTCGAACCCGCCCGTCGCATTTCTGGCGCTCGCGCAGGCCCACGCGTTGCAGCGCACTCAAGCGAACGCAGTTTCGTGACGAAGAAGGAATGACCGATGGCGACCAGTACCTTCAGCGTGGGCGGACTTGCCTCGGGTCTCGACACCAACTCGATCATCGATCAGCTGGTGAAGATCGAGAGCAGCTCGGTCACGGCCGCGCAGAACCGCCAGACCGCGTACCGCTCGCAGATCAGCATCCTGGGAGATCTCACCAGCAAGCTGAACGCGCTCAGCACCGCGACCGATGCGCTCAAGTCGCAGGGCGCGCTCGCCTTCACGCAGCAGGGCTCGACGACCGGGTTCAGCGTCACCACTGGCTCTGCCGCGACCGCGGGTCGCTATGGCGTGCAGGTCGATGCGCTCGCGACGGCCGCCAAGGCCCGCAGCGCACAGTTCACCTCGGCGTCTGATCCGGTGAGTGGTGGAACGCTCGATCTCTCGATCAACGGCACGACGACGCAGATCACCATCACCGATGGAATGACGCTCTCGCAGGTGGCCAAGGCCATCAACGACAGCGGAGCCGCCGTCAGCGCCACGGTGCTCGACAGCAACGGCCAGGCGTTCCTCTCGCTCACCAACAAGAACACCGGCTTCGTGCCCGGTCAGCCCGCGGCAAGCGCGCTCACCATCACCGAGAACACCACCGGCACCACGGGGCAGGCGCTCGGCTTCGCGATCACGCAGCCCGCGGTGAACGCCAGCGTGTTCGTCGACGGCCTGCGCTTCGAGCGCGCCAGCAACACCATCGACGACGTGCTGCCCGGCGTGACGATGGCGCTCAAGGCTCGCACCACGGTTCCTGAAGATCTCGTGCTCGCCACCGACGCGTCGGCGACCGCCACCAACCTCGGCAAGTTCGTCACTGCGTACAACGACGTGATGACGCTGCTGCGCAAGAACCTCAACATCGGCCAGCAGACCGATCGCACCAAGACCCTCGGCGGCGACTCGGCGATCCGCGGGCTGCAGACGCAGCTGATGGGGCTGGTCTCGTCGATCACCAACCCCGCCTCGGCGGTGCGCTCGCTCGCCGACCTCGGCATCAAGACCCAGAACGACGGAACGCTCACGCTCGATCAGTCGCGCTTGAGCAAAGCGATCGCCACCGACGCCGGAGCCGTCAACGCCCTCTTCCAGCAGACCGGCGGCGTGTCGGAAAAAGCGAAGGCGCTGGTCACCGGCTACACCGATTCGAACAGCGGCATCCTCACCGCGAAGAACAAGAGCTTCGAGAAGTCGATCAAGCAGCTCGATTCGCAGATCGAGTCGCTGCAGATGCGGCTCGACGCCTACCGCACCAAGCTCGTCGCGCAGTTCACCGCGATGGAGAAGGTGGTCAGCAGCTTCAAGTCGATCGGCAACTACCTCACCTCGCAAGAGAAGAATTCCAGCAAGGAGTAATCATGATCGCCGCACGCGCGTACGCCCAGGCCAGCAAGGAGACCGCTTCCAGGGAGCGCCTGATGGTCATGCTCTTCGAGGCCGCGCTCCGTCACATGCGGCACGCCGCGTCGCTGATGGAAAAGCAGCAGATCGTCGAAGCGCTGCCGCTGCTCACCAGGGCGAGCGACATCGTGGCCGAGCTGGCGAACACGTTGGACGCGAAGGCCGCTCCCGAGCTCGCGCAGACGCTGGGCGATCTCTACATGTTCGTGGCGCAACGTCTGGCGCGCGCGTCGGCGTTCCGCGATCTCTTCGCGGTGCGTGATGCCGAACGGGCCTTTGCTCCGATCGTCGAGGCGTTTCAGCAGGCGGTGGCAGCGACTCATCGCGCCACCGGCCCGGTCGGTGTGCCGTGAGCCTCGTGCGTCACGATCAGATCTTCGCAGTGCTGGAACAGCTGCACTCCGCGCTCGAGAACCGTGACGCGCTTCGCGCCGAGGAACTGATGGTGCAGGCGGTGGATGCCGTCTCGTCGACTCCCGACGCGGCGAAGGACGAGCGGTTGGTTGGCCTTCTTCGCAAGTGCGATCAATTGGCCACCGCGTTCCACGCCGAGCTCGCTCGCGCGATGCAGGGCACCGCGAAGGGCTCACGCGCCGCTCGGAGCTACGCGCAAGCCGACGCGGAGAGCGTTCCATGAGTGCGCAGTCGCGAAACCGTCCCCCCTCTCCCTCGGGGAGAGGGTCGGGGTCAGGGATCGGGCCCATGAAGCTCACCATCGCCATGATCGTCCGCGACGAGGCAGAGATGGCTCCAGGTTTCCTGGAGTCCGTCAAAGGCCTCTGGGACGAGCTGATCGTCGTCGACACCGGTTCCACCGACGGCACGCAGGGCCTCTTCGCGCAGGCCGGAGCGCGCGTCATTCCCTTCTCCTGGGTTCACGACTTCGCGGCCGCGCGCAACGTCAGCCTCTCGCATGCGACGGGCGACTTCGTGCTGATACTCGACGCCGATGAGCGCGTGACACCCCATCTC
>JAEUJS010000303.1 GCA_016792935.1 Archangium sp.
AGCGCCCCACGTGCCAAGCGAGCTGATCACCGGGTCAGCGAAGCCGAGCAGAATCGCCGCGGTGCCGAGCGCGACGAGCACTGGCACCAGCACCGACAGTCGCGTGCGCGGCCGCAGCGCCCACCACCAACCGACCGCCACCACGTTGTGCAGATGCAGGAACGCGTAGAGAAACGGTGTCGACCACTGCAACGCGACGACGCTCAGCGCGAACCAACACGCGAGGCCGATGAGTTTGCGCTGCCACCCCGCGCGCGCCATCAACACAGAGGGAACCAGGACCAGCAACGCGAATGCGGGCGGCGCTCCGAAGGCAGAGGCGATGAGCGGCAGCGCGGCGAGCCACACCATCGGACCACGCTCGTGCAACTTCGGCTGCGCGACGAGGTAGCGCGCGTCGGCGACGAGATGCGGTACGCCGAGGAGAATCGGCCCCAGCGCGAGCAGGTACATCGGCGCGACGAGCGTGAGCACGAACGACGTCACCACGCTGAACACGCCCATCCACGCCACGCGGCGCTCGCGGTTCGCGTACAGACTCCCGAAGAGTGGCTTCGCGAAGCGGTACGCCTGAGCGCGCACCGAGTCGACGAACCACGGAGCTTCGGAGACGCGCGCGGAAGTCATGCGGGTGCCGGCGAGTTCGGTCCACCTCGACGCCCGAAGAGCATCGCCATCAACAACGCGAAGAAGCCGAGACCGAAACCAATCCACACCATCGAGCGCGAGGCCGCTTTTCCGGGGGCCACGCAGGTCAGCATCTTCACCTGCTTGTACGTCGGCGGAATTCCCGAGCTGTAGTCGGGGCGCGAGACGAGCGTCTCCTGGCAGGTGCCTTCGAGGCCTTCGTCGGTGGTGCACTTCTGGCCCGCCGACTTGCCGTGGCACACCGCGACGTCATCCGGAAGAATGTCGGCGAACGCAGGAAGGCTGCACACCAACACCACGAAGAGGAGTCTCACAACGCCCAGTCTACCCCCTCTCCCTCGGGGAGAGGGTCGGGGTGAGGGAGCGCATCTTCGGCCTCGTCGCCAACGCCGCACACAACGCAAGAAACGCGAGCCCCAACCCAATCCACGGGACCACAGCACGCTGCGCACTGCTCACCGCCGGCACACAAATCTTCTCCGTCCACGCCTTCGTCGAGCCGTCCTCATCGACGTACTCGTGTCGTTCCTCGATGCACGTGCCGGGACTGCCATCGTCCATCAAGCAGTCGGCGCCCGCGGTGCTGCACGAGTTCGCGGGCAGTTCATCGGCGCGCGCCACGAACGCCACGAGGACCAGCGCGAACGCCACCGCTCTCACGAACGGCGTCGCCTGTTGAGCAACGCGAGCACCGCCAGCGCCGCGAACGCCTCACCCGGAGCCACCGCGCACTTCTTCGCCTCGGAAGGCGGAGCCGCGTCGCACCGCAGACAGTCGTATGACACCTGCTTCGGCGGAGGACCGTTCGAGTAGTCGTTGCGCGTGCACGTCGCGTTGACGCACTTGCCCGAAGACTTGTCGTCGCGCTCACACGAATCGCCGAGCTTCTTCTCGCGACACCCAATCGAATCCGCAGGAGGCACGTCAGCCCACGCGGCTGAAGCCAGCGCGAGCACCACACACATTCCGAATCGCTTCATGCCTGCAGTCTGGGCTGCGTGTACGGCCGAGAGAAGTGAATCCACTGCCGCGCGTCGATTTCGACGAACCACTCGATGTTGGGAATGAACGTGTACTTCACGCTGGTGAACTGCTCGAGCAGCTCAGCGGCCTGCATCGGAGAGAGGCGCGGGCCCTTGAAGCTCACGCGCAGATACGTCTCGAGTGTCGGTGTCACGTCGACGGTCGCACACACCTCGACCGAGCCGACGCGACAGCGGTTGTCGACGGTCACGCGGCGGCCCGGAAGCATCCACCGTGACGGGTCCACCGCCTTTTGAAGCAGCGCACCGCCTGCTTCTTCCATCGATTTCAGACTCTGTACCGGCGAGCGCAGCATTCGGGTCGGCCCTCCCGCGAGACAGAGGAACGAAACCAGCGGAGCGCCCATCGAAACAAGACCTGCGCCCGCTTGACGCGGTCGATTTCGCCGTTCAACTCGCGGAATTCGTCAGCGCGCGAGCAACGCGAGGTCATCGCGATGAATCGCTTCGTCAAGTCCTC
The DNA here is from genome assembly GCA_016792935.1 of Archangium sp. Taxonomy (GTDB): domain Bacteria; phylum Myxococcota; class Myxococcia; order Myxococcales; family Myxococcaceae; genus Archangium_A. Next base: position 2,152 of record JAEUJS010000303.1, read on the forward strand.
GGTAGCCGAGAGTCGCTTCGATCTCGCGAGTGCGCTTGCCCATCAGCCGCCGCAGCTCGTCAGCGCCGTACGCGACCAGCCCACGCGCGAAGACCTCTCCGGCTTCGTCGGTGAGGTCCACGGGATCGCCGTGCGAGAAGTTGCCGTCCACCCCACGAATGCCCGACGGGAGCAGGCTCTTGCCCTTGTTCTCGACCGCCGCACGCGCGCCCGCATCAACGCGCACCGTGCCTTTCGCTTTGAGTGCGTGCGCGATCCACGCCGTGCGCGCGTCACGACGACCGGGCTGTGCCTCGAAGAGCGTGCCTTCTTCTTCTCCGTCGAACACGCGCGTCAGCGTGCCTGGCCGTTGGCCTGCGGCGATCACGCAAACCACGCCGAGCTCGGTCACCTTCTGCGCGGCGCGGAGCTTGGTCGCCATGCCGCCGGTGCCGACCGCGCTGCCACTTCCTCCAGCGGCGGCGAGCATGGTGCGCGTCACGCTCTCGACGGTGGAGATCAACTGCGCGTCGGGGTTGTTCCGCGGGTCCGCGTCGTAGAGCCCATCGACGTCGCTCAGAATCACCAACGCGTCGGCGCTCACCAGTCCCGCGACGAGTCCTGCGAGCGTGTCGTTGTCGCCGAATTTGATCTCATCGACCGACACCGTGTCGTTCTCGTTGATGACCGGCACCACGTCGTCGGCGATGAGCCGCTCGAGCGCGTGACGCGCATTCAAGTAGCGGCGTCGATCCTGAACGTCGGAGTGCGTGAGTAGAACCTGTGCCACCAATCGTGGATCGAGCGCTTCTTCCCACGCGCGCATCAAGCGGCTCTGCCCCACCGCCGCGCACGCCTGCTTGCCGGGAATGTCCTTCGGCTTCGCGGAGAGCTTCAGTCGCTCGACGCCGAGCGCGATGGCTCCCGAGGAGACGATGACCAGCTCACGGTCCTTCGAAATCGACAGCAGCTCATTCGCGAGCCGCGCGAAGTGGGGACGGTGAAAGCGCCCCGTCGCGTTGGTCAGCGCGTTGGTTCCAATCTTCACGACGACACGCTTCGCGTCCGCGAGCGCAGCCCGACCTCTCGATGCCGACATTCAGAGCACGACCTTCCACACTCGTTTCCCGGGCTCCACCGGAGATTCTGCGTAGACCACCTTCGGCCGGCTGAAGAGCGAACGCGGAATGCGCTCTCCGTCTTCGGGCGCCGAACCACGCTCAGCCACCGTCGCCAGCGCGCTGAAGAAGAAGTCGAACGCGTCGGGCACTTCGGCGTTCGGAGCCGTCAGCCAGAACTCGGGCAGCTTTCGTTGCGCCATGCCGAAGCTGAGCAGCGACGTGCGCCCACCTTCTTCGGGAGTGATGCTCACGCCGACCCACGCCGGAATCGGAACTTCGGCCTCGCGTGCAATTTCGGTGAAGAAGTCGAGCGAGTGCGTGACCGGTCCACCGCCCCAGTGCACGCCGAGCGCTCCAGTTGCGCGCGCGACGGCCGCGGAGATTTTCGTCAGCCGCGTGAGGTGCTCGAGCGAGGCGAGACGGCCGCCGGTCTCCAACGCGAGCGCGAGATGCGCGGAGTGTCTTCCCAGGCGCCAGCCCTTCATCGACGCCGGCGAGAGAAACGCTGAGGTGTCAGCTTCGGCGTTCGGCACTGGACCCGCGACCGGTCTCAGGCTCACTTCAGCTCCGGAGATGTTGACGTTCAGTCCCCCGGTCACCTCGCGCCACGACAGCGATTCGCGCGGCAGGAATTCGCGCGCAAAACGCTCCATCGATTCGCGCGACGGAATTTCTGCGGTGCTCGTGAGCACTGAGACGATGGTCATGACGTCACTTTGCCGGTTTTTCCGTTTTTTCGGTGGGCGGTGTCCATGGAGTTCATGAGACGAGTCTTCTTGTTGGCGGGTGTGGTCACGCTCGGTTGTGGAATGCCGCCTCCGGTCGTCGACGGCAGCGTGAACTTCGACGCGGGCACGAGCTCGGATGCAGGTGTGCCCGATGCCGGAGAAGCAGACGCAGGCACGACTCCGGACGCAGGCACGACTCCGGACGCGGGCACGACCGACGCCGGAATGATCTCGTTCGGAGACTGGGGCTTCATTCCCATCACCGGCAGTCGCTGCGCGCGCGGTGCACAGACGGGGTACGGCTACTCGCAGGGCTCGGCGACGCAGCTCGTCCTCTACCTCCAGGGCGGAGGTGCGTGCTGGAACACCGGCACCTGCCAACCCTCGCTCCAGCAGTGGGGACCGGTGTGCAACTACGGCTCGAACAGCATCTGCCTGTGGGATGCGGCCGGCGGAACCAAGCCGCTCGCGGTGTTCGTCTCCGATCCCGATCCATTCCCCGCCGACGGCGGCGGCGCATTCCCCTCGGAGCTCGGCTCGGTGAAGAACTCGCTCCTCTTCTCGCGCCTGCCGCAGAACCCGATGCGCGACGCGAGCATGGTCTTCGTTCCGTACTGCACTGGAGATCTCCACGCCGGCGACGCGGTGCGCACGTATCTGGTGAAGAACGACCTCGTGATGCAGCCCGCTCCGCGCACGCACTACTTCAATGGAGCGAAGAACCTCGACCTGTTCCTCGCCGACCTGCGCGCGAGGCATCCACGGCTCGACACCATCTGGCTCATGGGCGTCAGTGGCGGTGGCTACGGCGCGCAGCTCAATCTCCACCGAGTGCGCGCGGCGTTCCCCGAGGCCGACGTGCAGCTGTTCGCCGACTCCGCTCCGATGTTGCCGTCGCCGCACTACGACGAGTGGAAGACGGCGTGGAATCTTCAGTACCCGCCGGGCTGCGGAGCGTCGTGCGACGGCGGTCTCGATGGCGTCTTCGAGCAACAGCTCACGCTCGCTCCACAGACGCGCGCCGCGTTGCTCGCCACCGACGAAGACGAGGTCATCACCCGCTTCTTCTTCTCCGGCGGCAACACCAACTCATGGCTGACGCCGCCGTTCGGCGTGTACACCACCAACTTGAACGGCTTCGTCGCGCGCTACCCGTCGTGGACCAACGCGCGTCACTTCGTCGTCGCGGGTCAGACGCACGTGATGCTCCAGGGCTACGGCATGGTGCTCAGCGATGGCGGCATCACGCCTCCGCGCAGCTCGAACGACGGAGGCGTCTCGCTCAAGGACTGGGTCGACGCGTGGGCGACCGGCGCCGGCACGTGGTCGAACGTCTACTGAGCGGGCGGTGACTTCAGCGCCGCGAGGTACACCGCGCCGCGACGCTCAGCGGAGATCTCGAAAGGCAAGAACATCGCCGCGTTCAGCAAGAACCCGAGCGCCACGCCCGCGAGCGTCGCGTTCGACTCCTTGAAGAACCAGCCGAGGAACGCGCCGAGCACGATGAACGTGAGCCACACGTATTGAATGAAGACGAAGTTGCGCTGCACCGTTTCCATGCGCGGCGTCTCGGCGGCGATCATCGCGGCCTTGTCGGTCGTGAGCCGGGTCTGCAGCGCTCCGACCTGTGCGTCGGTCTTCATGAAGAGCCCGATGCCCACGCTCAACTCGAGCAGGCTCCACGCGCCGACCGTGATGGCGAACGAGCGCAGCTCGAGCTTCGCCGGGAAGAAGACGATGCACGCGATGAGCGAGACGACGCCCATGCCGATCAACACCAGGCCGCCGTTCTTCTCTCCGGCAAAATAGGTCGAGAGCGTTTCGTTCATGTCAGGTGCCCCCCAGCACGAGGTTTGCGACGAGCTGCCACGGCGTGTGCGCGAGCTGCGCCACCAGCCACGGCGAGAACAGCAACACCTGCAGACCCGCGAGGCCCAACCACGGCCCGAACGGAATGTTGTTCGCTCCCGGCTTCCAGTCAGGAATCTCACCGGTCGATTCGTCAGGCGGCGGAGAGTCGGGAATGTCCTGGAAGAAGATCGTCACCGGGACCAACACCAGCCGCTTCCAAAGCGGCAAACCAGGAGCGAGAAATGAAGGCGTGAACGGAAAGACCTCGACCTCTTCTTCTTCGTCACTCGGTGACGTCGGGTCTTTCGGCGCGTCCGTCTTCGGCTCTTCGCTCTTCGCCTCTTCAGGCTTCACTTCGGTCTTCGGAGCAGTGTCGGTCTTCGCGTCCCTCGGGCCCGCGCGACCCGTCATGCGCATGCGGATGAGGCCAACCACCGCTCCCTGCAACGAGCTGAAGAGAATCACCGCGAGCAACGCACGCCAGCCGACCTGAGCGCCGATCATCGCCAGCAGGTACTTGTCGCCTGCGCCGAGCGCCTCGCGACCCATGCGCCGTTCGACGCCGTGCTCGTCCTTCACGATGGTGCTGGTGGCGAGGAAGCCGCCGACCTCCATCACACGGAAGGCGAGAAAGCCGGCGACGGCTCCGATGAGCGAGGTGCGCACCGCATCAGGCCCCTGCGGAATCGCCAGCCCGATGCCGAGCGCGATACCCGGCAAGGTGAGCTCGAACGGGAGAATCCAATGTTCGGCGTCGATGAACACCAACGGCACGAGGAAGACGATGAACACCAGCGGAGAGAGCAGCTCCTGCGTCCACCCGAAGCGCGAGAACGCAGCGACGAACAACGCACCCGTGAGCAGCTCGACCAGAATGTAGCGGGGCGAGATGGGCGTCTTGCAGTTGCTGCACTTGCCACGCAGCGCGAGCCAGGAGACGACGGGAATGTTCTCGAACCACCGAATCTGGTGATTGCACTTCGGGCAGCGCGACGGAGGCCACGCGAGGCGTTTGAACGCGCGACCGCTGATGCGAAACGTCGCCTTCCACCCTTCCCACCACGAATCGCCGGGATCCGGCTCATCGACGTCATCCGGGAGTGGCAGGCGCGCGATGACGACGTTGATGAAGCTGCCGAAGCAGAGACCCACCGCCGCAATCCAAAGAGTCAGCACCGCTTCCAAGCGCGACGAGGGTACTTGAATCCCGGAGCGAGAGGCAGGAAGACAGGAACACGTGAACGAACCCGTCGGAAATGTCCTCGGCCTCAAGCCGAGCGAGTTGAAGCACCTCAAGAACACCTGGCGTCGCCACGTCGGCACGCAGGAAATCGTCAGCGCTGAGCTCGCGCGGCACCTCACCGAATTCTCAGCCCAGACCAACCGCCAGGTCGGCGTGTTGCTCAACCGCAAGGGCAACGTCGAAGCGGTGGTGGTCGGCAATGCGCATCAGCTCGAGCTGCCCGACATCGGTCGCGCGCGCGCGGGTCAGGTGCGTCTGCGTGGTCTGCGTCTGGTGCACACGCACTTGAAGAGCGAGCCGCTCACGCGCGACGACCTCACCGACCTCGCGCTGCTCCGGCTCGACATGGTGGCGGCCATCGGCGTGAAGGACGGCGGGTTGCCGGGCCTCGTGCACTACGCGCACCTGCTGCCCGAGAACGCGAACGGAGATTTGTGGCGCACCGAGACCGTGCCGTCGATTCACGACGACGCGATGCCGGATTTTCTCGACACGGTCTCGGCGCTCGAAGACGAGCTCGCGGCGACCACGCAGGCGCGCAAGACGGGAGACCGTGAACGCGCGGTGCTCGTCGCGGTGTGTCTCGATCAGGACCGCGAAGGCGCCGAGTCGTCGCTGGCGGAATTGAAGGAACTCGCGCGCACCGCCGGAGTGGAGGTCGTGGACGAGATCCTCCAGATGCGCCGTCAGGCTGATCCGAAATACCTCATCGGCCACGGCAAGCTCGAAGAGCTCAACCTGCGCGGCATGCAGAAGCTCGCCGAGGTGCTGGTGTTCGACAAAGAGCTCTCTCCGTCGCAGGCGCGGCACATCGGAGAGGCGACCAGCATGAAGGTGCTCGATCGCACGCAGCTCATCCTCGACATCTTCGCGCAGCGGGCGCAGTCGGGTGACGGCAAGCTCCAGGTCGAGCTCGCGCAGCTCAAGTACATGTTGCCGCGGCTGGTGCAGGCTGACTCGTCGCTCTCGCGTCTGTCCGGTGGTGGTGGGGTCGGCGGCCGCGGCCCCGGCGAGACGAAGCTGGAGATCGATCGTCGCCGCGCGCGCGATCGCATCACCTTCCTCGAGCGGAAGATCGATCAGCTCTCGGGAGATCGAAAGACGCGTCGCCGTCAGCGCGCTCGCAAGGAACTGCCGGTCATCTCCATCGTTGGCTACACGAACGCCGGCAAGTCGACGCTGCTCAACGCGCTGACGAAGTCGGAAGTGCTCGCCGAGGACAAGCTGTTCGCCACGCTCGACCCCACGTCGCGGCGGCTGCGCTTCCCGCGCGAGCACGAGGTGATCATCACTGACACCGTGGGCTTCATCAGAGACCTGCCGAAGGATCTCGTCGCCGCGTTCCGCGCCACGCTCGAAGAGCTGGAAGACGCGTCGCTGCTGCTGCACGTCGTGGATGCCGCGGATCCCGCGCGCGACATGCAGATCGCCGCGGTGGAGAACATTCTCGAGTCGCTCGAGCTGACCAACACGCCGCGGCTCCTCGTGTGGAACAAGGTCGACCGCATTCCGAAGATCATGGAGAAGACGCTCGTCTCGCGTCGCGGTGGAGTCGCCGTCAGCGCGCTCCAACGCCGCGGCTTCGACGAGCTGTTGATTCAGGCGGAAGACACGCTCTTCGACGAAGGCGCCGATGCCGATGCGGCCGCGCTCGCTGCCGTCACGCGTGCTGAGAACGCTGAAAACGCAACCGCCCCCGACGCGTGAGCGGCGGAGGCGGCGGGTTCTTCGAGAAAGCGGGAACGCTTACTTGTTGAGGTCCTGCATGATCTGCTCCATCGCCGAGAGCATCTGCTGGATGACGCTGCGACCAGCCATGCGGAAGCCGATGGCCTTCTTCAGCTTGTCGTACTGCTCCTGATTGATGTCGCCGTTCTGGGCCATCTTCTCGAACGCCTCGAGGCCCTTCTTCATGTCGGCGCTGCTCGCGTAGCCCTTGTTCAAGTAGGCCATGAACGCGTCCTTGTCGGCGCCGCTGACGTCCTTGAGCGCATCCTTCGCGTCGTTGAGAACCTTCTCGAGCTTGCCGCCCGGCGTCGGTCCCGTCGCCGCAGCCGTGAACGAGCTGGTCTGCTGCGAACCCGAGACGCCGCTGCCCGTGGCAGCCGACGAGCTCGACGCGGTGGCCGGCGCCGAAGACGAGACAGACTGCGTGGTGCGGATGGTGGTCGGGGAGGGAGCCTTGATCGAGGTCATGATGGGTGATTATCGCACCGTGAGAATCCAAGGTGCGTGATCGCTGCAGATCTCCAAAAATGGCCACGATCTCAGTGGGTTAGGTCGCGCGTGAAGTGGTGTCCGCGGGTCAGCGAAATGACCTGTTCTGGATCACGCCCGTCGCCTGCCGCGAGGATCAAACGACCGAACGGATTTCGCAGGCGCGACTCCATGGCTTTGTTCGCGCGGGCCACCGCTTCATCTGCGCCGACGCCGTCGAGCCAGGCGGGAAGAAACGACACGTAGAAGACGGGCGCGATGTTCTCGTCTCCGTGGCCGACGAAGCTGTGCACACCGAGGTCGAGCCATTCGCTGGCGAGCTTCGCGTCGCCGCAGCCCGTGTCGTAGACGAGTCGAATCTTGCGGCGCTGATCAGCTGGCAGCACGGCGACCCAGTCGATGAAGCGGTTGGTGTGCGCGAGGAAGAAGACGTCCACCGTGTCGTAGGTGCGTGTGGCCTGGTCGAGCGCCTTGATGAACGCGGTGCGCTGATCACTCTCGCGGCTCTGCGTGAAGTACCAGTACGCGTCATAGTTCTCGCGCAGACGCGGCACCGTGAACTGCGCGGTGAAGCCCTTCTGGTAGTCGGGCACGTCGTCGCGCAGAGCGAGCGCTGCTTCTCTCGTCGAGCCCGCGCGCAGCCCGTGAGCGCGCGTCGCGGTGCAGCCGCTGATCAAGACGAACACGCTGAGGAAGATGGCCCCTCGCATGATCAGCTGACCCTCGAGCGTGTGATGGCGTGCACGTTCCGTCCCCCAACGGCGTAGCGACACGTGGTTGAGGCGGTTCGTTCCCCTCAGATTTTGCGGCGAATCGTCTCGGAGCTCTCGTGGTGCTGCGCCGACGCGTCTTCGATGCCGATGTCGTGCGCCTGCTGACCACCGCGACCGAGGAACACCGAGTCGAGCACCTCGTCGAAGGTGCGCTTCTTCGATTCATCGAAGAGCACGAAGTCGATGTGTCGGAACTTCGAGCCGCCGAGCCGCAGGTGAAGCTCGAGCGCCATGGCGAGGCTGGTGGCGCTGCTCTCCATGCTGACGCCCGCCGCTCCCGTGCCGACTGCGGGGACCGAGAGCGAACGCAGCCCTTCGGCTTCAGCCAGCAGGTACGCACGCTGCGACGCGCGCGCCACGCACGACACCTCGTGCCACGCGCTCACCGCGTGCAACACGCGCTTGCTCTTCAACTTGCCCGCTCCGGTCGACACGCACGAGCCGAGCGGCTGTGCGCCACCGGCCTGGGCTTCACGCGCGATTTCATCTCCACCTGCTTTGCGCAGGGCGGCGGAGACGCCGACCTCCATCACGAAGCCGCTGTTCGCGGACGACACGATGCCGTCGGTCTCGGCGAGCGCGATGTCTCCGGCGCGCGTGGTGATGCGCAGCGCGCCGACGTGCAACGCGTCGTCTTCACGCACGGCTCCGAGGGGACGGCGAACCAGATCAGCGAGCCGACGGAAGACGGTGACCACGCGCTCGGCGTCGCTCCACCGCTTCTCGCTCTCGCGCTGCAGCATGTGGCTGAGCGCCTGCTGGAAATACGCCTCTTCGGGTGAATCGGGCTGCGGGAACGCGGGAGTGAGCGTCGGGTCCAGTGCTTCGGTCGTGGTGCCGTACGGCGGCCGCCCGTAGCGAAGTTGAAACGCGGTCGCGCCGAGGCCGTAGATGTCGGTGGTGCGGTGAAACACGCCCGCGCGCAACGTCTCGGGCGCCATGAATTCCAGCGTGCCCGCGAGCTCCGGAGCCGAACCCGACACCGCGCTCTTCGCCACGGCGACACCGAAGTCACCGAGCTGCACGCCTTCCTCGGGCGAGACGAAGAGGTTCGACGGCTTCAAATCGCGATGCAGCACGCCGGTGCGGTGCGCGGCCGCGAGCGCGGTGGCGACTTCGCTGACGACCTCACACACGTACCAGAGCGGCAGACCGACTCCGATGGCGCGACGTCGCAATGAATCGAGCTCGGCGCCATCGAGGCCGTCGACGTAGTCCTGCACCAGGTACGGAAGTTCGGTGCCCGGCATCAACCCGAAGTCGAGCGGGCGCACCACGCGCGGCGAGCGAATGCGCGCGGTCAACACGGCCTCCGTGCGGAGTCGTTCGCGTTGATCTCGCAGCGTGTGCTTGAGCGTCTTGATGATGACCGGCGCGCAGAGGTGCACGTGGCGCGCGAGGAAGACGTCGCTCATGCCTCCGCCGCCGACGCGGCCCCACACCTCGTAGTCGGCCAGACGACTGCCGGGCTCGAGCAACGTGGCGTGCGTCACACCAACAACCCCAGCGCACCCTGCAGCCACTGGAGCAGCTCGGGCTTCGTGGGGAGCAATTTGCTGTCGAGCGCGTAGCCGAAGAGCGGGCCAGCCATCTCTCCCGCACTGCGGAAGCGGTTCTTCAGGTCGGGAGCCAGCGCCTTCGAGATGATGATCGCCAGCGGCTTCTCGACGTATTCGGGAATGGTGAGCTTCGGGTTGCGAATGGCGGCCATCACCTGCTGCTCGGTCGCTCCCTCTTGTTGGAACGGGTGGTAGCCGACCACCACCTCGTGAAGCATCACGCCCACCGCCCACAAGTCGGACGCGGCGGTCAGCGACTCACCGCGCGTCTGCTCAGGAGAGAGGTACGAGAGTTTTCCCGCGGCGATGCCGTGACCCGGGCCGATGTCGACCGCGCTGCTGCTCGCGACGCCGAAGTCTCCGAGCTTCACGTCGCCTTCGCCCGAGAAGAAGACGTTCGCCGGGTTCACGTCGGAATGAATCAACGACAGCGGCATGCCGGTGCGCGTCGTCGCGCGGTGGAAGTACGCCAGCGCCTTCAACACCTCGAGGCAGATGTGCACGCCCATGCCCGCGGGGAAGCTCTTCATCGAGCGGCGGTGCGCGGCCATCACTTCCTGCAGGTCGCCGCCAATCAGGAACTCCATGGCGATGAAGGGCCGACCGAACGCGACGCCGTGCTCCACCATGCGCACCAGGTTCGGGTGCGAGAGCAGGCTCATCAAGTCGACCTCGTCGGCGAACTTTTCTTCGCTCGCGCCCTGCCGCATCATCTTCAGCGCGACGTTGACCTGGTCACCCTTGTCGTCGACGGCTTCCGCGAGGAACACCTCGGCCTGTCCACCCTGACCGAGCCGCGAGCGCACGAGGTACTTCCCGTAGCGCTTACTGGGCACCTCAATGGTGCGACCGCCGTTCATGCGGGCGGGACCGTAACCGATCCCGTCACGATTCGGGCCGTTGGAGGTACAATCGAGGCGTGACGTGCACGGCGTGCGGTTCCCCACTCGCTCCAGGCGCGCAGGTCTGTGCGTCCTGTGGGACGCCGGTGACTGCGCCGCAGCCTGTTCAATCGAAGGAACAGCCCTCGACCGTCCCGAGTTTGCCGGCGGCGAATCGAGATCCACCGACCAGCGTCTCTGCGCGCCTGCGCCCCGTTTCCGGCGAAGAGAAGACCATCAACGCGGTGAACATTCTCGACGTGCTCGTCGGCCGCTACCGCCTCGAAGAGAAGGTGGGCGAAGGTGGCATGGGCGCGGTCTACGTCGCGCACGACCAGGAGCTCGATCGCAAGGTCGCGGTGAAGTTGCTCGCGGCGTCACTGGTGAACGACGCCGAAGTGCTCGAGCGGTTCGAGCGTGAAGCGCGCCTCACCGCGAAGCTCGATCACCCGCACATCGTCCCCATCTACGACGTCGGTCGCCACGAAGGCCGGCCGTTCATCGTGATGAAGCTGTTGCAGGGCGATTCGCTCGCGGGGCGGCTGCGCGCGAAGGGCGGCTTCACGGCCGACGAGACGGTGAAGTTGATGCGCCAGCTCGCGAGCGGCCTCGACTTCATTCACGCGCAGGGCTTCATCCACCGCGACATCAAGGCGGGAAACATCTTCGTCTCGCCCGAAGGCCACGCGACCATCCTCGACTTCGGCATCCTCCGGCAGAAGAGCGCCACGACCGGCATCACCCGCACCGGCATGGTGATGGGCACGCCGCACTACATGGCGCCCGAGCAGGCGCTGGGTTTGAAAGACGTCGACCACCGCGTCGACCTCTACGCGCTCGCCGTCGTTCTCTTCGAGTGTCTGACCGGCACGCTGCCCTTCGAGGCCGATTCGGAACTGCGGCTCATTCAGCTGCAGGCCCACGCGCCGCCGCCCGAGATTCTCGATCGCGCTCCGTGGATTCCGCCGCCCGTCGCCGCGGTGGTGAAGAAGGCGCTCGCCAAGAAACCCGACGAGCGGTTCAACACCGCCGACGCGTTGGTGAAGGCGCTCGAGAACGCGTACCTCGAAGCGAAGAGCAGCAAGCCGAACCTGCCGGTGGTGCCGGGGCCTCCGCCGGTGGTGGCGACGACGACCGCTCCGTCGCTGCGGAAGATTGCTTCGAGCCCGCCCGAGGTGTTGCCCGTGGTGCCCGGCGTCGTGGTGCCCGACACCGGTGAGTTGACGCGCGCGGTGCAGACCAGCCGGCGGGGCGTGCTCATCGGCGGAGTTGCCGTGGCTCTCGCGCTCGCAATCGGTGGCTATTTCTATTTCCGCGAAGGCCCGACGCGCGTCGCGGACGTGGTCGATGCGGGCGTCGCTCCGCTCGTGGCGTTGCCTGAAGACGCGGGTGGAGAGCTGCTCGCCGAGACCGATTCCGGAGCGGGCAGCGACTTCGTGGATTTCCCGGAGCCGACGGATGCGGGTGGCGCGGCGCTCATCGCGCTGACGGAAGACGCGGGCAGCGAAGACGTGGACGATGACGATGCCGGCTCGCTCACCAGGCGGCCCCCGAAGAAGAAGGGAAAGCTGAACGTCATCTCCACGCACGATGGAGAGCCGTACTGGGCGCAGGTGACCATCGACGGCACGCCGCGGGGACGCACGCCGCTGCTGTTGGATCTGCCGGCCGGCAAGTACCAGGTGCGTGTCGAGCGCTCGGGCTTCAAGCCGCAGGAGCGCGTGGTGCGCGTGGCGTCGGGCAAGAACGTGGTCGTCAAGCTCGAGCTCGTTCAGAACTGACAGCTGTGTTTACCGGCTCGCCCCAGGTCGAGCCTCCAGCTACAGGCCCGTAACTTTCGTTTTCCTTGAGGCGTGCGGGCGCGGTGCGAGAGTGCCGATCCGCGTATGTGGGCCGCCCCTCTCATCGTGTTGTTGCTCGCCGGGACACCGGACGGGCCGGGGAAGCGGCTCACTCCGAACGGCGCCAAGCTCGAGCAGGGGCAGAAGCTCTTCAATCAGGGCGACTACGACAACGCGCTCAAGTTCCTCGACGCGGCCGCGGCCGAGGCAGGAGACGTCGGCACGCTCGAGAAGGTGCACCTGCTCCGCGCGCAGTGCTTCGCGGCCCGGCAGGATTTTTCGCGCGCTGAAGAGGCGTTCGCCCTCGCGCTCGAGGCGAACCCCGACACCCAGCTCGACCCCGCGAAGGTGGACCCGACCATCGTGAAGTTGCTCGACACCGTGCGCGCGCGCTCGCTGGGCAACGTCACCTTCGGGTCCACGCCGCCGGGCGCGACACTCGTCATCGACGGCAAAGAAGCAGGCGTGACGCCACAGACGGTCGCGTTGCCGGTCGGCAGACACAAGTTCGAGGCGCGCTGGGGTGACGCGAAAGATTCGACCGGCGAAGTGCGCGTGCTCAACGTGCAGCTGCGTCCGCGTAAAGACCTCCGCGTCGAGTGGGTGCAGCATTCCAACAACGCGAGCGGCGGCCGCGAGCTCGAGCGGCCCTTGCGGCCCTTCGGCGACTTGCGTGGTCTGTTCGAACCGCAGACCAGCGGGTCGCTCTCGGGCGGTCTGCAGGTCGGTGGCGGCGTCGAGCTCTCGTATTTCCGACTCGGCCTGTTCGTGCGCGTGTTCCCCAACTTCGATCTCACCCCGCGTTTCCAGTTCTCGCTCCCGTTCTTGAAGACGGACCTTGGGGAATGGAACGCGACGCTCGAGGTGGGCGTGCCGCTGTCGTTCTATTCCTCCGGGTTCGCCGTCGGCATTCAGGGCGCCGGAGGGCTCGAGCTGTACCTGCTCAAGTGGCTCGCGCCGTACATCCTCGTCGGCGGCTCGCACCACTTCGTGCGCTTCGGTTACGACACCGCGTTTCTCCTCACCGGCGGTCTGCGACTCAGGGTGCCCTGACCATGTTCGCGACCGTGTCCGTCATCGTGATGTTGCTCGCCGGGCCGACGCCTGCGGCTCCTGCGAAGGGGAGCAAGCTCGAGCAGGGTCAGAAGCAGTTCGCCTCGGGAGAGATCGACACCGCGCTCAAGACGCTCGACGCGGCCGCGCTCGAGACGACGGATGGGCCGACGCTCGAGAAGGTGCATCTCCTTCGCGCGCAGTGCTTCGCCGCCAGGCAGGACTTCGTGAAGACCGAAGAGGCGTTCGGGCTCGCGCTCGATGCGAACCCCGAGGCCACGCTCGATCCCACTCGCGTCGATCCCACGCTGGTGAAGCTGCTGGAATCGGTGCGCGCGCGCTCGCAGGGCTCGGTGGTCGTCAACTCCACGCCTACGGGTGCGACGTTCAGCGTCGACGGGAAGGCGATGGGGCTCGCGCCGCAGACCGTTCAGCTGCCGGCGGGCAAACACAAGCTCGAGGCGCGTTGGGCCGAAGGGCCGACCAACGAGGGCACGGGCGCCGAGCTGAAGCTGGGGCCGGTGCAGACCATCGAGGTGCTGGTGCGACCTCGTCGCGAGACGCGCGTGGAATGGGTGCAGCAGGAAGTCGCGGGTCACGGCCCGGGTGAGCTCACGCCGCGCGCGATTCGCCCCTTCGGAGATTTGCGCGGTGTCTTCGAGCCCTCGACGTCGGGCGCGGTCGATGGCGGTCTGCAGCTCGGCGGCGGCATCGAGCTCTCGTATTTCCGCCTCGGGCTCTTCGTGCGGCTCTTCCCGACGATGGACCTCACGCCGCGCTTTCAGTTCTCGTTGCCGGTGTACGCGGCGAGCTTCGGCGACTTCCACGTCGCGCTCGAGGTCGGAGCGCCGTTCACGTTCCTCCCCGACGGTCTGGGCATCGGCTTCCAGGGAGCGGGCGGCGTCGAGCTGTATCCCGTGAAGTGGCTCGGCGCGTACGTCTACATCGGCGGGCGACACCACTTCCTGTGGCCCGGCCGCAACGACGTGACGGCGTTCACTGCGACCGGTGGTCTGCGGCTGCGCATGCCGTGAGGTGCGCGTGATGGAGAAGCTCCTCGAACCGCTGAAGGGTGGCGCTGGACGACGCGACGTGTTGCGCGTGTTGAGCGACGCGCTGCTCGAACGCGAAGACCCGTGGGGCGAGGCGATTCAGCTCGCGCTCGATCTCGAAGAGAAGTTCCCCGGTGAAGACGACACCATCGACGGCGAGCGCCGGCTGCGGCGGCTGATGGACAAGTACGGACCGTCGTGGTGCGTGCGGCTCTACGGCCCGCGAACGTCGGTGCGTGATTGGTGGCCGCGGTTTCATCGCGCGATTCCTTCCGCCATCGGCCTCGGAGAGAACGCGCCGCTCGAGAAGTTGAAGACCGGGCTGGTGGCGAGCCTCGCGCTGATCGCGGAGAGCGGCGAGCTGAGCTCGCCGTCGTTGGATCAGGTGACTGACCTGACCGTCTCTCCGGGAGCGGGCACGGCGAAGTCGTTGACGCTCGCGCGCACCAGGAACGTCACGCACCTCTCGATTCCCTGGCTCGGCGCGGAGACGGTGCGCGCGCTGAAGAGCGCTCCGTGTCTGTCGCAGCTCGAGTCGCTGACGCTGACGACGGCGCAACCCGTGGCGCTGACTGCTCCGGAACTGAACTCGCTCTTCGCGCTCGCGATGCCGAAGCTGAACACGCTCGCCTTCGAGCGCCTCGAGTTCGGACTGCCCGGCGCGGAAGCGCTGCGCGACGCGATGAAGTGGAACGTGTCGAAGCTCTTCCTCGACGAGGCCGCGCTCGGTGTGAAGGGCACGTTGGCGTTCCTCGGAGCGAAGTGGCTGCCCAACGTGAAGCTGCTCTCGCTCTCTCGCAACGCGATGGGGCCGGCGGGCGCGGAGGCCCTGGCTGCTGCTCCGTTGAAGTTGGTGGCGCTCGATTTGTCGCAGACCGCGAGCGCGGCGAAGGCGCTGGTGCCGTTCTTCCAGAACGTGAAGTGGCCGACGCTGCGCTCACTGGCGCTGAATGGGTGCGTGTTGAAGGGGAAGGCGGCCGGTCCGGTCGGCGCGATGAAGCTGAGTGGCCTGCGTGAGCTGCGCTTCAACAACGGGCTCATCGGTGACGACGGACTGACGGAGCTCGCGAAGTCGAAG
Organism: Archangium sp.; assembly: GCA_016792935.1. Taxonomy (GTDB): domain Bacteria; phylum Myxococcota; class Myxococcia; order Myxococcales; family Myxococcaceae; genus Archangium_A. The sequence goes on from JAEUJS010000303.1 coordinate 17,528, forward strand.
ACGCTGACCGGCCTGCGCGTCCTGCAACTCGCCAACAGCGCGGTGAAAGGCGCGGGCGTCGCAGCGCTCGGCAAGAGCGTGGTGATGAAGACCGTCGAGGAGCTCGACCTCTCGCACAACAAATTCCAGAACACCGGCGCGAAGGGCCTGGCGGCGAGCAAGAACGTGGGCGCGCTCCGCGTGTTGACGCTCGGCCACAATTGGATGGGTGTACAGGGCCTGCGCGCGTTGCTCGGAAATCCCGCGCTGAAGAACTTCGAAGAGCTGCGCGAGGGCATGAACAACTACGCCTCGGGTTTCCCGCTGGCGTTCATCGAGTTCGAGCAGCTGAAGCTGAAGTCGCTGCGCCTGGGACCCGAGACGACGACGGATGTGCTCGAGGAACTGCTCAGGTCTCCGCGCGTGGCGAAGTTGGAGTGGCTGACCATCTCCTGTCACGCCTTCGGAGATCCGCAGGTCGAGGTTCTGCTCGCGGGGCCGCTGGTCAAGGCGACCACGTTCCTGCATGTCAGCCGCAATTGGTCGAATCAGCTCACCGATGGTGCTGCACAGAAGTTGAAGACCGCGCTCGGCGCGCGGGTCGAGTTCATCTGATTTCTCCTGGGGGAATGCATGTCGCTTCGCATCGTGCTGGCCGTTTCGTCTGTCTCGTTGGTGTTGGTTCTTTCCGGCTGCAGCAAACCGAAGGAAGGCGGCTCGTGTACGGGCGAGCAGGGCAGCTGCATCGACAAACAGAACGCGCTGGTGTGCATCGGCGGCACCTTCGCCAAGGTGAAGTGTCGCAAGAACGCCGTGGGCTGCATGGAAGTGATGGGCAACGTGAGCTGCGACGTCGAGCGTGACGTCGGCGTGCCGTGCGCCGGAGACAAAGAGGCCGACTGCTCGAGCGACGGGAAGAAGATGCTCGACTGCACCGACGGCAAGTGGGCGCTGCGCATGAACTGCAGCAAGTTGTGCGTGTCGAACGTGAACGGCGTGCGCTGTGAGAACGCCGAAGGTGCCGCGGGAGACCCCTGCACGCAGGAACAGTTCGATTCCGCGGTGTGCAGCGCCGACAAGAAGATGCTCCTGGTGTGCGACGGCAAGTCGTTCTTCGCCGCGAGCACGTGCAAGGGCCAGAACCACTGCCGCGCGGTGGGGAAGATGATCGAGTGCGACACCTCGCTCGCCGACATCGACGACCCCTGTGAGAAGGAAGGCGAGCTGTCGTGCGACACCGCCAAGAAGGTGATGCTCAAGTGCACGAACAAGAAGTTCGTGAAGGAGCAGGCCTGCAAGAAGCGCTGCAACAATGCGTTCCAGAAGTTCAGCTGTGACTGAGTGGCGTCTTTGATGGCGTTCGGCGCTGAAAGTGAACATGTTCACTTTCGTGAACGGACCGGTTCGCCACCCAGCGTCGCCCCAGGGGGCTGTGCTTCAAGATCGGGCGTTGCGCAGTCGGCTGAAGTTGATCGAAGCGGCGACGTCGCTGTTCGCCGCACGTGGCTTCGATGGCACCTCGATGCGCGACATCGCGGATGCGGCGGGGCTCTCGTTGGGGCTGGTGGCGCGCTACTTCCCCACGCGGGAGCACTTCGCGTTCGCGCTCTACGACCGCCTGGCGGATGAGCTGGCGTCGCGCGCGGTCGAGTTGCCTTCCGGCTCGGTGGCTTCGCGCTTCACGGCGTTGATGAAGGTACGCATCGCGCAATGCGAGGCGAACCGGCGGCCGCTGACCGCGTTGCTGGGGCCGGCGTTGGATCCCCAGTCGCCGCTGTACGCGCTCGGCGCGGAGACTGAGACGACGCGCGCGCGTGTGCACGGTGCGCTCGCGGTGGTGGTGGCTGGAGCGAGTGATGCTCCGTCGTCGAGTGACGAGGCGGCGCGGCTGACGCAGTTGCTCTACACGGTGCACCTCGGCGTCGTGCTCGCGGCGCTCTCGCAGAAAGACGCGTCGCGTGCCCACGCGGTGGTGGAGCAGTTCGAGCGCGGGCTGGGCTTCTTGCGGTTGCCGCTGGTGAAGCAGTTCGTCGGCAGGCTGCTGCTCGACAAGCCACGTGCGGCTGGGCGCGAGCGAGACACGGCGCGCGAGATCCTCGAGGTGCTCTTCCGCGACAACCGCGTGTTGCCGGGCGTGGAGAAGGGGCTGACCGGTCCGTCCGAGGCGTTGCATCGGCCGAACATCGAGGCGGTGGTGCGCGCGGGGCAGCCGCTCGAGTTGGTGTTGCCTGCGTTTCCGGCGAAGGCTCCGAACGAGAAGAAGGTGCTCGGTGCGTTGCCGGACCTCGCGGAAGAGCGCGCGCTCGAGCGGTTGAGCGAGTTGCTCGACGAGCTGAGCGGGGTCTACGCACCGGGAGCGCGGCTGACGATTTGTTCCGATGGTCACGTGTTCTCGGACCTCGTCGGCGTGAGTGACGGCGATGTCGACCGCTACCGTGATGCGTTGCTGCGCATGGTCGATGACCCGCGCGTGCGTTGGTTCGAGCTCTCGACGGCGCTGGGAGACGAGAAGCCCGCGAAGCTGCGCGCGCATCTGCTCGAGAAGTACGCGGCGACGGAAGACGAGCTGCGAGCGCGCGCGGCGAAGGTGCCGGCGTTGGCCGCGCAGTTGGACGGCATTCATCGGTTCCTGTTCGAGGACGAGGTGGTGCTGCACCCCGAGCTGACGAAGAGTCAGGCGAAGAAGCAGACGCGGGCGCGCGCGTACGAGGTGGTGCTGCGCAGTGAGGCGTGGGGCGCGTTGGTGGCGCACACGTTTCCGCAGGCGGTGCGGTTGTCGATTCATCCGCAGCCGGATCCCTCGGTGAAGATCGGGCTGAATCTCCTCGGCGTTCGCGATCCCTGGCTCACGCCGTGGCACGCGTGTGCGGTCGTTGCGCGTGGTGGCACGACGCTGATGCATCGCGCGCAAGCGGAAGCGGCCGGGGCGGTCGTCGCGTACACCGACGGGCGGCCGACCCATCTCGAGCTGGAGCTCCGATGAGACCGCGGGGGCCGCGAGCAGAACGCTCCCCCTCTCCCTCGGGGAGAGGGCTCGGGGTGAGGGACACACCGTCGACTGCGAGCGATGCCGTGCACTGCGTGAGGATCTCCGAAGGAGAGGGGGCCGCATGACGACGCTCGTGCCACTGCAGCCGTTCGGCGTCCGCGTCGAGTTTCCGAGCGGCACGCGCTTCGAGAGCATCAGCCCGGAACAACTGCGCGGCTGGCTCGACGAGCACCGAGTGGTGCAGCTCCGCGGGCTCGCGCACGAACCGCCGCATCAGCTCGCGGCGCTCAGCCGCCGACTCGGTCCGCTGCAACCGTGGCCCTTCGGCGCGGTGCACGAGCTCAAGCAAGTCGAGCGCACCGAGAACTACCTCTACACCGAGCACGCCGTTCCACTTCATTGGGACGGAGCCTTCGCCGACGCGGTCCCGCACTGGCTCGTCTTCGAGTGCATCAAGGCCCCACCCGAAGGCGCGGGCGGAGAGACCACTTTCGTCGACACGCGCAAAGTCCTCGAGCGCGCGACCCCGGAGCAACGCGAACGGTGGACGCGCGCGCGCTTCCGCTACACGACGGAAAAGAAGGCGCACTACGGCGGCTCGTTCACTTCACCGGTCATCGCGAAGCACCCGACGCTCGGCTTCGATGTGATTCGGTTCGCGGAGCCGGTGGTCGATCTCAACCCGGTGAGCGTCGAAGCCGAACCCGGAACGGATTCGAAGACGCTCGCCGAGCTCTCGAACGTGCTCGCCGCCGCCGACGTCACGCTCGCGGTGCCCTGGCAGCCAGGAGACTTCGTCATCGCCGACAACCACGCGCTGCTGCACGGCCGTCGCGCGTTCACCGACGGAGCGCCGCGCCACCTCTATCGCGTGAACGTGCTCGATGAAGATCGCCGCTGGTGGGCCACGCTGCGCGCGATGTGGCGCGTGCGCCGCCCCGAGTTCTTCCGCGCGGAGTTGCCGATTCTCCTCATCCCGGCGCTGCTGTCGGTGCCCCGCTTCTCCGAGCTCGCGAGTGCGCCGTTTCTCGAGGGCGCGCTGCTGTTCTTCCTGCTCTTCAACGTCGGCGACATGATCAACTGCTGGTTCGATCGAGACGTCGATTTGCATCGCAAGACGCACCTCGCCGAGGCCATCGCCCGCGTCGGTCGCACGGGACTGCTCGTGCAGATCGTGCTCTCCGCGCTCATCGCCGCGGGGCTCGCGGTGCATCTGGCGTTCTCGCTGCATCGCGACTGGCTCGCTCCGGCTGGACTGATCGGCGCGCTCCTGGGGGCGAGCTACACGGCTCCGCCGCTGCGTCTGAAGAGTCGCGGCGTGCTGCAGTTGCCGGCGTACGTCGGGCTGCTCTTCGTCGGGCCGATGATCATGATCAGCGGGTTGTTCGTCGACGTACCGAGCGTGCAGCTGATCATCGCGTCGCTCTGCTTCGGCGTGATGCAGACCGGAGTGCTCCTCGTGAACACCGCCGAAGATCTCGACGAAGACGAACGCGAGAAGATCCGCACGGTGGCGGTGGTGTTCCAGGCGCTCGGCACGGTGAAGCTCGCGCGGGTGCTGGTGCTGCTCGGAGCGCTGGGCCTCGCGGCGTCGGTCGCGGTGACGACTCCGATGAGTGCGTGGTCGCTGCTGGTGCCGTTGATCGCGGTCGCGGTGTGGAACGTGCGTTGGCTGAACGCGCTGATCACGAAGATGACGCCGCGTGATGAGGCGGGGCGACGCCAGGCGATCCGAGATCAGGGCAAACATGTGCCGACGCGTATCGAGACCGGTGCATGGGTTGCGCTCGCCTGCGTCGCGTTCTGTCTCGCGGCGCGATGATCCACCGACCCGTCAAGCACGGGGAGAGGGGATCTTCGCGCACGTCACGGGCAGGCGCTCGAGGCGCTGAGCCGCGCGCTGATCAGATGCGTGATCGGATGACTCCGCGGTGACGGCATGACCGTCCAGGTCAGTCCGTCGGTGCTGCGATACGCGCGCTCGTATTGGTACTCCGACTGCCAGCCGCCCTTGAACGCGACGAAGGTGCCGGTGCTGGTCACGGCTACCGCTCCGATTGCGACGTCGTTCGGTGAGCCATTTGCGCTCGTCCACGTCAGTCCATCGGTGCTGCGGAACCGCGTCGCTCCGTTCCACAGGAAGAACGCACCCTGCGCGTGAACGCCGCGCGAGCTGAACGCCGCCGCGAGCGATTGCTGCGTCCACGTCCCGCCGCGATCGGTCGAGGTGCAGACCGTGCCCTGCCAGTGCACGAGCACCAACGTCGAGCCACTCGCGAGCAGCGAGAGTGCTGGAGGCATCGCGCAGTTCGACGGAAGGTTGAGCGCGAACCAGCTCTCTCCGAGATCGTCGCTCGCGCGGAATTCGCCATCGAGCGCGATGACGAAGCGGCCACCACTTCCAGGAATGAATGTCGCGAGTCGCGTGACCTGGCCCGTCATCAAATCCCCGCCGGTGCTCCACGTGCCGGTCGTGCCGTCGGCGTGCGAGACCAGAACAGGGTTCGTCGCGCCGACGACGGTGCCGGCACCCGCGGAGATCGCTCCGAAGCGCGTGCTGGTCGTCACGTCGGTCCACGTCACGCCATCGCTCGTGCGGCGCACACGGCCAGGCACCGCACCCCAGCCCCAGCTCGCCAGCACCGCGTTCCCGCTCGAGACCAGCCCCATCGAGGACCACTGGTCGTGCCAGCAGTCGACTCCCGGATCGTCGCAGTCGGCGCCGTTGGCTTCGTCGCGATCGAGAATCCACGTGCGGCCTTCGTCGCAAGAGAGAGTCGTCCGTCCGAAGCGACCTTGCGCGATCAACACCTCGACCGTGCGCGTGCCGGCATCGAACGGTGTGCCCGCATCGACCTCGGGCTCAACTCCCGCATCGACGACGACGCCTGCATCGACGCCAGCATCGATTGTTCCTGCGTCGGTCGCGCTCGTGACGGTGCCGGAATCGACGAGCGAGCCCGCATCGACTGTCGTGCCGGCATCCATCACTTCAGGGATCGCCGCGGGTTGCGGGTCATCGACCGGAGGGAGATCCGCGACCCAGACGTCACAGCCAGCGAGCACGAGCACGAGGGGCAACCAGCGCATGTGGGGTCAGTGCGCTGAGGTGGGTGACCTCGTGGCGAAATCGGTACGTCGTACAAAAACCGGTTCTCAGCCGGTTCTCGTTCGCCCACGCCTTCGGACGAGCGCGCCGAGCAGAAGCAGAAGCGGAACGCTCGTCCCCGCGCTCGAACAATCACTCGCGACACCCATCATGCGGCGCCCCGCTGGGATCCAACGGTGGATCGACCAGTCGACTCCGTTCGTCACGCCGAAAATCCACACGCGGCCCTGCGCATCGATGACGAGCTGGCGCACCGAATCTGTACCGGAGCTCAGGTTCATCGTCTGCACCGCGCTGCTTTCGCCGCCGTTCGCGTCGAGGATCTGCAGCGCCTGCGCGACGTCGGCAGAAGCGCTGTCACCGCCGATGAGAAACCGCCCATCGTCGAGCTCAACCACGGCCCAGATCGCGGTGAACGCTGGAAGCGTCAGCTTGCCGTTCGTGCCGAACGACGGGTCGAGCGCGCCGGTCGGGAGCACCTTGATGATCGCGCCTCCGAAGGCCGACGGGTTGAGCCGCGCCGAGCCGACACACCACGCCGAGCCATCCGCGAGCGGGAGCACCGCGCGGCAGTCGTCATCGCCTCCGTTGAAGTCGACGCTGATCCGACCCGGCAGCGCGCGCGAATCGGTGAACGACGCTTCGAGCGCTCCGTTCGAGTCGAGTCGAGCCAGCGCGAAGTCACGCTGCGTCGGGCCCTCGGAAGAGCCGGGGAGCAACACCTTGCCGTCCGCGGTGTTCACGGCGACCGCTCCGTTTTGATCGAGAAAGCCGTAGTCGATCATCGCGGCTCCGTTCGTTCCGTAGGCCGTCAGCGGCACCGCCGTGTTCGGATCGATCGCCACCAACGCGAGATCGCCTTCGCCCGGATAGTTGCGCCACGCGGTTCCCGAGCAGGCGATGGCTCCGTCCGACGGGCGACGCCAGGTGCCGATGCAGACGCCCGATGCACCCATCACCGCGCTGACCTTCATGTGCCCGCTCATGCCGAAGTTGATGTCGGGAATTCCGGCCGAGCTCAGCTTGCCGAGCACCGGAATCGGCTCGTTCATCGTCGTCTTGCTGTTGCCCGAGATGATGATCGTTCCGTCGGGTTGGAGGAGCACGCCGTGGCCTTCGTCGGCGGGCGTGACGCTGACCTCCGCGACGCCCGAGGTGCCGAAGGTCAGGTCGCGCGTGCCGTCGGGGTTGAGGCGCACGACTCCGATGTTGCGATCGATCGGCGCGCCGGTGGTGCCTGCGAGATACGCGCGGCCCTGAGCGTCGACGGCGAGCCCTTGCGTGCCAGTCACGACGTTGTCGAGCGCTCCGACGTCGAGCGCGACGGTGCCGCAGGTTCCGAACGTTGGATCGGGCCGGAAGTTGCCGAGGCCCGCGTCTCCACACGTCGTTCCCGCATCATCGAAGCCGAGTGGGACGTCAAAGCCGCAGGCGGTGAGGGTGAGGAGTGCGGTGAGCGTGAGAAGGATGCGCTCCCTCACCCCGAGCGAGAAGGAGAACCCGCGCGCACTCACTTCGCGCATGCGGCCCTCAAGCGAGGGAGCAGCGGACTGCCGGGATGCCGCTCGACGAACTGCGCCAGCGCCGCGGTGCCCGACTTCGGCTCGCTCGCACACATCGCAAGCACCTTCGCCGCTTCCCGCTCGGGCCGCAGCTGGCCCAACGGGAAGCGGCGGTCTTGTTCGTCGATGAGCGACAGTGCCTTCGCGTTGTCCTTCGCTCGCAGCGCGGCGTGCACCTCGCGCAGGCCCTGCGTCTCGGCTTCCAGCGTGTCGTCTTTCTTCGACGGCTCGACGACCTGCGGCGGCGGAGTCGAGATCGGCGGAGGCGCTTCGACTTCCGCGACTTCCTTCGGCGCCGTCTTCTTCTTCCGCTTCACCTTTTTCACCGGAACCGGACCTGGCGCCGAGGTCGGACTCGGACTCCGTGGAGCGGTGTCATCCACCGCGTCGACTTCGTCTTCTTCCTCTTCGGCCACGGGCGCGGTCACGACGACGGGTTGCACGACAGGAGGCGGGTTGTCGGGCGGCTTCACCTTGTTCGAGCGCGTCAACACCACCGCCGCGCTGACCGCGACGACGCTGGCGCTCACGATGCCGATGACGGTCTTCGAGGCCCACCACTTCGCCGCGGCCTTCATCGCCGGCGCCGCGATGGCCGGGCCTGCTGCTCCGGCGGCGATCGCGATGGCGAGCTTGCCGCGCACGCGCTCGCGGTCGGCGGCGGTCGGGCCCTCCGTCGCGCGACCGGCCTGCAGCACGTCGTGCGCCGATTCATCGAGTGGCTTCATCGGGTCCTCCAGTCTTCACGAGCGCGCTCGCGCTCCACGGCTTGTTCGAAGTCACGGCGCGCATCTCGCAGGCGCGAGTGCGCGGTGTTGTTGTTGAGTGAGAGCGCTTGCGCGGCTTCGGCCACGCTGACGCCTTCGAGCTCGACGAGCACGAAGAGCTCGCGGCGTTCGTCGGAGAGTTCTCCGAGGAGCCGGTACATGAGCTCGGTCGCCTGCTTGCCTTCGACGAGCGCGTGGGGCGTGTGCACTCCGCTGACGGGCTCGGCGGCGTGCTCGTCGTTCTTGCGTTGGGTGGAGCTCGCTCCACGGCGATACGTCGCTGCGACGCGCATCACGAAGTGGAAGAGCCAGGTTTTGATCGACGCGTCTCCGCGGAACTCGGACAGGCGGCGGTAGACGGCGAGGAAGACGTCCTGCACGGCGTCGTCGATGTGCGCGGGGCTGACGCCGAGGCGGCGCGCGTTGGCCCAGACGAAATCGAAGTGCTGGTCGTAGAGCGTCTCGAAGTCGGACGGCAGCGTCGCTGCTCCGCGGGCGGCGGTGGGCGAGACACGCTGTGCCGTTCCGCTCGAGCTCATGCGCGGTGATCCCCTCTCCCGCCCTCGCGGCGCATCGAGTTGGCGATGGGGCTGCTGTCGGCTGAGAGCGTGGCGCTGAGACTGCGTGACTGGCCCTCACCCTGACCCTCTCCCGCAGGGGCGGGAGAGGGGATCTTCGCGCTCGCTCGGGCGGTGATGGCCGTGATGCGGTCGGTTGCGAGCGTCGCGCTGAGACTGCGTGACTGGCCCTCACCCTGACCCTCTCCCGCAGGGGCGGGAGAGGGGATCCGTTTCGAGCAGAGCGTCGCGTTCATCTCGGTGGCTCTGTTGCGGTCGCCGCTTCACTTCGTGGCGGAAAATGCAGCTCGAGCGTCACCCCACCTCGACCGCTGATGAAGGGTGGGGTGTACAGCTCGCCTACGCCCTCTGCGATGAACCGCGGCCTCGTGATGGGCACCACCGCTTCCGCCCGAAGACCCACACGCACGACGCCCAAGCGCAGCCCCAGGGCCACGCCAGCACGGCCCGCAAGCCAGAACGCGTGATTGAGCGCGGGATCGCTCACGCCAAAACTCCTCCCGCGCAGCGCACCAGCTTCCACCGCGAGGAGCGGAGCGAAGAAGAACGGACCCGCCTCGAAATCACGACGTGCGCCCAGTGCACCGCCGAAGAGGGTGACGGTCGCTCCCGGAGTCTGTGTCGTGACCTGCGGCAAGAATCCCTGCGCGTGGATTTCGAGCGAGAAGCCGGCTGCGAGCGCGACGCCGAAGTGCACTGCGAGCCCCGGACTCAGCTTCGGGAGCGTGGAGAGATCGCCTCCGCCCCACACACCGAAGAAGATCGGCCGGGGCGGCGCTGCTTCTTCGATGACCGGAGTCGCTTCCGTCACCGCGAGGGGATCGATCATCAGCGCGACGACGACGACCGCGGCCGACGCGACGGCTCGACACGTTTGTCCCGTGAGCGTTCTCGCTCCGCCTTGACCGTTTCCGAGCTCGACTTGCCAGGTGCCGTTCTGAACCGACACGAGCGCGGTGACGGTCAGCGGTGGCTCTGCTTTCGCTCCGCCCAACTGGCGCGCGATTGCCGCTTCGACTTGTTGGCCACTCGGACAATCCGGAGGTGCGGACCATTCGAGTGTGAGGCCGGGCACTTCGGCGGCGAACGCGGGCCCTGAGGCGAGCACCAACGCCAACAGCAGGGACCCTTTCGAAAGTAGGCGCAAACGCTGAGGAATCTACGGGCTTTCACTTTGTCCCACGAGTCATGACGTGGGCCGCACTAACCAAACGTGCGCTCGCTCCGACTGCTGACTGTGGTGCTCCTCGCCGGTTGCGAAGGGCAGATCTTCACTTCCGAGCCGCTGGTTCCCGGCCCTCGCCCGATCGATCCGAGCAACCCCAATCCGACCACCCCGACGAATCCCACCAACCCGACCGATCCGACGCAGCCGACGCCCGATGTGAATCCGTTCGCGTGCGACACCGCCGAAGCGCCCGACACGCTCGATGCCCGCCGGCTCGCTCGCCTCGAGTACCAGAACGCGCTGCGCGATCTCTTCTCGCGCGCGTTGGGAAACACCGACACGACGGCGCTGCTCACCACCGCGAACGTCGAGACGCGCCTCCCTCCGGATCCGCCGGGTGGCTACTCGACTGGCGACACCAACTTCGGAGTGCTTCACGCCACCGCCACGTTCGAGATCGCCGACGCCATCGCGACGAGTATCGGCACCGCTCCGAACTACACGCGCTTCGTCACCACGTTCGTGAACTACGCGCCGGGCACGTGCACCAACCTCACCCCCGCCACGCTGAGCGACGCCTGCGAAGACGCGCTGATTCGCAATTTCCTCCTGCGCGCGTGGGGCCGGCCGGTCGAAGAAGGCACCGCCAACTTGAACGACGAGCTCGCTTCGTTCCGCCAGGAATTCACGCTCGCTGCCAGCAGCCGCGAGGGCGTCGAGGCGATGGTGGTCAAGGCGCTCATCGCTCCGCAGTTCCTGTTTCACCTGCAGATTCAACTCACGCCCACCGCGACGCCCGAGCGCTTCAACCTCACCTCGCACGCCATCGCGCGTCGTCTCTCGTTCAACTTCGCGCGCACGCTGCCGAGTGAAGCGCTGCTCGCGTACGCGGCGACGAATGACCTCACGACCGATCAGGGCTTCACCGGCGCGCTCCAGCTCGCGAGCGGCGACCTCGGAGGCACCGTCACGCAATTCTCGCGCGAGTGGCTGCGCCTCGACGCGTTGCCGCAGTTCACCGATGCCACGCACCCCAAATCCATCCGCATTCGCCAGGGCATCACCGCCAACGACGCGCTCAGAAACGACATGCGCGATGAAGTGCTCGAGCTGTGGCGCTGGGTGAACGACAACGGCGGCACGCTGCAGGACGTGCTGACCAACGACATGTCGTTCGCGCGCTCGCCGGACTTGATGCGCATCTACGGCCAGACGATGCCCGCTCCGCAGAACGTCACCGCCGCCAACGCCATCCGTTTCGCGAGCGGACAGCGCAGCGGTCTGCTCACCCGCGCCGCGATGCTCACCAGCGGAGGCCACACCGAGAACCCCATCCACCGCGCGATTCACATTCGCCAGAACCTGCTGTGCCTCTCGACGCCGCAGCCGATGAACCTGCCGCCGAACTCGCTCGCGCCGCCGCTGCCGAACGCCGCGCTCACCACGCGTCAGCGCTACCACGAGAAGACCTCGGGCCAGCCGTGCGCGGGCTGCCACCAGTTCATCAACCCGTTCGGCTTTGCGCTGAGCAACTACAACGCGCTCGGCGCACTCCAGCCCACCGAGCCCGCGTTCGACGCGAACTGGATGTACGCCGGAGAGCTCACCACCGACTCGCGCGTCGATCTCATGCCCGCGCTGCAGGTCGCCCGCACCGTCAGCAACGGAGTCGAGCTCTCCGAAGTCATCTCCACCAACCCGAACCTCAAGGCCTGCGCGACGCGCAACCTGTTCACGTACTTGAACGGCCTGCAGGTGATGCCCGGCGCCGCGGCGTCGTCGTGCGGAATGAACCGCATGTACGAAGCGCTCACCGCCGGAGCGCCCCTGCGCGACGTGGTCCGCAGCGCTTCCACCGATCCCCGTTACCGACAGCGCACCCTGAGGAGCTCGCCGTGAAATTCGATCGACTTTCCCGCCGCATGTTCCTTCGCGGTGCTGCCGGTGCCTCGCTCTCGATTCCGTTGCTCGAGTCGCTCGTTCCGCGCGAAGCCCGCGCGCAGGGCGTGGGTGTGCGCCGCTTCATCTCGATCATCTCGCCGTACGACATGGGCCATCACGCGTCGTGGCTGCCCAACACCAACTCGCCGCTCACCAACATCGGCCAGCCGTCGCGCACGTTCGCTCCGGGCAATGGGCACCACGACATTCGGTGGCAGCCGCTGACCGACTTCGTGCCCAACAGCTCGACGCCGCTGTCCATCGTCGCGGGCACCGCGTTCAACCCGTACCTCTCGTCGATGAACCTCATGCGTTCGCTCAACCACACCGTTCGCTACGGGCATGGCGGCGCGTTCGTGTTGGGTGGCATCCCGGGAGATGCCGGAATCCTCGCCGAGCGCGGAATTCTGCCGACCATCGAGACCGCCGACGTGGTGCTCAACAAGAACCGCGCGTTCAACCCCGCGGGGCTGCCGCTGATCTTCTGCGGGAATTCGGGCTTCGGGCCCGACGCGTACTCGTATTCCGCGAACGGTGGAGCGGCCGCCAACAACACCTGCCTCGGCGACGACTTGCTCGCCATCTACAACCGGCTCTTCTCGAACGGCACGCTCCCCGAAAACGGAGCCGGCACCATTCGCCACCCGCGCTACGACATCCTCACGCGCGTGCAGGAAGACTACACGCGGGTGCGCAACAGCCGTCGCATCAGCGCGGTGGATCGCCAGACGCTCGACAACGCGCTCGACCAATTCCGCGACACGCAGATGTCGTTGACCCGCGTGGCCACGTCGTCCTGTTCGCACCGTTCGCTGAGCCGGCAGGGCACCTTCTGGCAGGCCGCCTCGATGCCGACGATTGGAGCCGCGATGGCCGATCTGATCGTCGCGTCCATCATGTGTGACTCGGCGCGGGTGTTCACCATTGGAGCTCCGCAGCTGCAGGGCACGCACAACGGGCAGATCGATCAGCACGAAGAGGTGTCGCACGTGCCGTTCTCCCAGGTCGGCGGGCGCAATTCGTGGGAACTGAGCGCCGAGCGCAAGAACGCCATCGTGCGCAACTTCGTCGCGCCGCTGCTCAACCGCTTGTCGGCGGCGACGGACCCTTCGAACGGGCGCAGCTACCTCTACAACTCGCTCGTCTATTTCACTGCGGAGTCTGGCATCGCGCACGGCTACGGCTCGCACCCGGTGATGTTGTTCGGCAACGCGGGTGGTTCGGTGAGCAGCGGCAACTACATCGACTACGCGAACCGCGCGCGCGGTGCGTTCGCTGGAGCCGACGGGTTCACCGACACGGTGGGCGCTCCGGACTTCTCGAGCAACTGGTGGGGCGTTCACTACAACCGGCTGCTGGTCACGATTCTCCAGGCGATGGGGCTCTCCCCCGCTGACTACGAGAACCACTCGCTCAACCAGCAGCTCTACGGGCGCACGGACCTGGGCGCGGGAAATCAGAACCTGCAGAACATCGGCGGCTTCGGGTTCGCGTTGCCGCAGGACATCTCAGGGCAAATGACGAACAGCTGGGGCTTCAACACGTACATCCGGCCGGGGCTCGAGAACCAGGACCTGCGGATGTTCAGTCGCCCGCTGCCGCTTCCGACCTGATCAGCGCTCGACCGTCAGCTCGTTCAGGAGATCGAAGTCGGCCGCGCTGTCCATGTTCTCGAGGAGCTCGAGGTTGTCGACGACTTCCTGATCTTCGGGGCTGAGCAATCGCACGCCGGCGTCGAGCAACACCCCCGCATCGAAGGCCCCGAGCAGAAGCAACACGGCGATCTTCAAGAGGCCCCCCTCTCCCTCGGGGAGAGGGTCGGGGTGAGGGAGCACATCCTGCTGAAGCTCATCGCTTCCGCTCCCGAGCGCGCTCACGCAGTTCCTGTCTCCGCTCCTGAGTCAGCGAACGCCACTTGCGCAGATTTTCCCGCATCTGCTCGCGCTTCTCGGGATTGGCACGGAGCCAGCCGCGCATGCGCTGCCGCATCTCCTGGCGCTGTTCCGGGTCGAGCTTCTTGAAGTCGCGGAACCGCTCACGCAATTCCTCACGCTCACCGGCCGAGAGCCGAGAGAACGAACGGAAGTTCTCCCGCACCCGCTCCTGATCTTCCGGAGCCAACGTCTTGAACCGCTGCAGGTTCTGCTTGATGCGCTCCTTCTCTTCGGGCGGGAGCTGCTTGAACGCCTTCAACTTCTCACGCAGCGCCTGCTTCTCGGCCTCAGGCAACGCGTTGAAGCGATCGAGCGCCGCCTGATTCGGATCCTGCGCGAACGCGCGGAGCGGCATCGCCGCCGCCACCAGCACCATCAACACGAGCGTTCTCATCGCATCACCTCCAGCTCATCCAGATCTGCAACGACGTCGAGGTCTTCCGGAGATTCGAGCCCGACGAGATCGAGGTCTTCCACCACCTCGAGGTTCTGCGCGAGCAGCAACTTCTCCTCATCGAGTCCCGCGGGAGCCTCATCAACCACACCGCGCGGCCACACGACCAACGTCACCGCCGCCGCGGCAGCGAGCCCCGCGACCGGCATCAACACCGGCCAGCGCAGCCACTTCTCCTTCCACGTGGGCTCTCCGACTGCGTTCAACACCGCGCGTCGCATCGCAGCCGACGACTCACTCACCGGAGAAGGCAACGCTTCCACCGCGCTGATGCTGCGGCGCAGCTTCTGCTCCATCGCGCGCAGAGCAGGATCTGCAGCGAGCGCGGCCTCGACTTCCTTCGTGCGTTCGGGCGACAGCTCGCCGTCGATGTACGCCGTCAAATCGTCCTGAAGGGAACTGCTCGTGGGGGAATTCATGCGGCGGCCTCTGCTTTCAACGCATCGAGATGCGACATCACCTGCAACGAAGCGCGGTGAATCAGGCTCTTCACGGCGGCCTCCGTTGCCTCGAGCGTCTCGGCGATATCGCGGTACGCCATGCCTTCGAACCGGCACATGGTGAACGCGACGCGCTCGCGATCGCTCATCTTCGACAGCGCGCGCTTCAACGCACGGTCGACGTCTCTCGCTTCCAACTGCTGATCAGGTGTCTCGTGGTGAGGCACCTGCTGCATGGCGGAATTGCTCTCTTCGCTCATGCCAGCCTCCGTTTGTTCGGCGTTCCGCGACGGGCGGCGCAATTCGTTGAGACACGCGTTGGTCGCCACGCGAAAGAGAAACGTCTGGAACTTCGCCGTCGGCTGGTAGCGCGAGGCGGACTTGAACAACTTGATGAACACTTCCTGCGTGAGCTCCTCGGCTCGCGCGGTGTCGCCCACGAAGCGCGCGCAGAACCGCACCACCCTCAGCTGGTGCTTGTCGAAGAGACGCGCGAAGGCCTGGCGATCGCCTTTGGCGGTCGCGAGCATCCAACGGGCGTCGTCATCGGGTTGCTGCTGCGTGGGCTCCACGTGAAATCAAACCCCTGCCACCGCGAGAGGTTGCGGGCGGTCGTAACTGGTTCAAATCGCGAGGTATTTTTGGACCGTCTCGCTCTTGAGCGGGTCCAGCGACTCCCGCGCGCAGAACGCGAGGAAGGGGATCAGCAGCTCGAGCCCGCGGTCCAGGGCGGCCTGCGTCTCAGCGCCATCGAGCTCGAACCACACTGCTGCGTGCCCTGCCGCATCGGGGGTCGGCGACAACAACGCGAACGCCTGCTCGAGCGCTTCTTTGCGACGCGGGTTGGCCTGACCGAAGAGCGACTTCTCCTTGGTCTCGGCCGCGAGCATCAGCCGCACGAGTGAACCGAACGCGCGCGCCTCGGGAACGTTGAGGTGCGGGTTGAGACCATCGAGCCACGTGGTGAGTCGCTTGCGATCAGCGCGACTCTCCGACGCGAGCATGCGCGCGCGCTGCTGTCCTTCACCCGGAGCCATCTGCAGCGCGGCGAACGTGTATTCCCAGAACGCGAGCGTGCCGTCGTCGGGCTCGAACTCGACTTCCAGTTCCTCGGCGTCGGCGATGACCTGCGCGAGACCGTGCGCGGGCGTGACGGGCGGAGGAGGCGGCGGCTTCGGCTCGGCGACGTCGACTTCGATGGCGTCCACCAGCTCGACTTCGCCGCTCGGTGTCTTCGGCGGGCGCCAGGCTCCCGGAGGCGTGAGATCGATCGGCGGCGGAGGCGGCGCGATTCCCCCAGCCGACGCGTCGGCTGATCTGATCTTCGGCGGCGGCGGGACGGACGCGACGGCCGAGGACGAGACGGGGGCCATCTCTTCGATGATCACATCGGCGTCTGCGTTGTCGGCGACCCAGCCACCGGGCGGCGTGAGATTTCCCGCAGCGGGCGGCGGAGCGGGTGGAGGCGGGTGAACCGCCAACTTCTGCTGACTCGGCGGCGAAGAACGCGGAGGACGCTCTCCGACCTGCGGCAGCGAGTTGCGCGAACCCGACGTCATCGAGCTCGGACCCATCGGAGGCACGGCTCGCATCGGGCCGGGTGTCGAGAGTGGTTTGCCGGTGTTCACCAGCGTGCGGAAGCTGGGCACGTCACGCCCTTCACCGAGCGGCGGGTGGAGCTCGGTCTTCGCCTGGTGGTGATCAGGCACCGGCGACACCGGCATCTTCACCTTCTTGGTCGAGTCCTGTGCGCGGGCGGCGGCTTCTTCGAGGCCTTCGAAGAACTCGTCGAGGTAGGGCTTGAGCTCGCTCCACAGGTGGAGGAGTCCCGCGTCGTGCGCGATGAGCGCGTTGGCGACGTCACCGTCCTGGTAGGCCTCGGCGAGCACTCCGGCGCGTTTGGCGAATTCGGCGCGGCTGCGATCGACGCCCTGCCGTGCGAGCTCGAGGTGGTAGACGCAGCGCGCGAACTCGACGCGCTTGTTGCCCTCGGGCTGCAGCGCGTCGATGTGCACCAGCAGCAGGTTTGGCTCGGAGCGGTGCTTCCAGCACCTCTGGAGCGCGGAATCGAACTGCCGCGACTCGAACTGGACGAGCATCGGAGCGACCGACAGCCACAACGACTGCATCGCGGGGTGGAGGCGGGCGAGCGTGTCTCCGGAGCCGTCACGCCAGAACACGAGGAGGACTTCAGCGAGGTGCGAGAGGTGTTTGCGGCTCTCGGGATCTCCCTCGCGCGCGAGCTCGAGCTCGAAGAGGGCGGACGCGAAGTGGGCGACGCCTTCTCCCGTGGCCTTGAGCTTCTGGACCTCGGCTTTGAGACGCGTGGTGTCGCCCAGCGCCCCTGCGCACCGTTCGATCGATTGCGTGAGAACGTCGGGAAGCTGCGGGGCGGCCACGGGAACGGGGGATCCTGCCTGTCTGCGCGCGCGTGATCCACTGTCGCGCAAGCTCGTCATCAAGCCAGAGCCCTCGAACGGTCAATCTTTCGCTGTCGGGCATCGAATCTGAACGGATGAGCCCACCGAACCGTAGACAGCGATGGCTCCATGTTCCGCTTCGACCTCAAGGGGTCCGCCGGGGCGAAGTCCAACATGATTTGACTCGTCTGGGCGAATCGTCAGCAACGGAGTGAACGAGTCCTGCCTCAACCTCGTTGGCCGGTTTTGAAGTGACCGCCAATCGCCGGTTTTGAAGTGACCACTGAGGTCCAAATTCTGCGGATGTCGGTGACCGCGAAGAATGCTTTGTGCGGCGTTCACCTCGAGTTCAAGGTCGCGCAGTTCAGAGAAGACCTCAATGCCGTCGGACGGCTTCGCCCCGTCGATTCGCTGAATGTCAACGATGTTGGTGAAGACCCAGGCAACGCTCTCTCGGCTCTCGTTCAGATATGAGTGCTCGCGCCCCTGACCGATGCGGGCAGCCCTCGATTTGGCAGCGGAGTCCGAGGCAGCCAACAAGAGCACCCACGAATCTTCGGAGAGACTCGCCGGCTTCCCATTGATGCGTGTCTCAAACTTCAGACGTGCGCAATACCATGTCGAGCCATGAGTCTTCTTTCGCCGCCAGCCCGAGCGACTTGAGCCCCAGCGCGCGTTCCACCGCGTCGTGGTGCACGCCCAGCTGCGTCGCGATGGTGCCCACCTTCCAGTGTTCCGCGAAGTGCAGCCGGCGGATGTTCGCCACCACTTCCGTCGGCAGCGTCATCGCGCACCGCCTTCATGGTGGTCGCCACCTCGGCCGGTACTTCGCCAGCGTCTGGTGCCGCAGAAATCGACTCTCCCTCCGGCACCACGCACATCGGTACGGCGCTTCACTTCTCTCATCGCTCGTTCTTGCGCTGCGCAAGCGGGTGCGCGAGCTCGAGATCGACAGGGCCATCCTAAAAAAAGCGGCGGCCTTCTTCGCGAAGGAGAACGGGTGAGATTCACCTTTATCCGCGCGGAGAGGGCCGAGCCGGCGCCGATCGGGACGGTGAGCGAGCTGTGTCGCGCGCTCGACGTCTCGCGCTCCGGCTTCTACGCATTCGTTCGGCGTCCAGAGAGCGCACGCACGCGAGAAGACCGTCTGCTCGAGGTGAAGGTCGCCGAGGCGCACGCGCGAAGCCACGCCAGGTACGGCAGCCCGCGCGTGCATCGCGAGCTGAAGAAGCAGAAGTTCGCTGTGAGTCGAAAGCGCGTCATCCGCCTGATGCGGAAGCAGGGGCTCGTGGGCCGGACGAGGAAGAAGTTCGTCGTCACGACCGACAGCAACCACCAACTCGAAACGGCGCCCAATCTGCTCGACCGAAACTTCGAAGCCACCGCGCCTGATCAGAAGTGGGTCGGCGACATCACGTACCTGAAGACGCCCGAGGGCTGGCTGTATCTCGCGGTGATCATCGATCTGTTTTCGCGCTTCGTGGTCGGCTGGGCGTTGAGCCCGAAGATCGATCGTCACCTGGTGATGAAGGCACTGACGATGGCGACGAAGCGGCGCGGGCAGGTCGCGGGGCGCCTGTTTCACTCGGACCGCGGCAGCCAGTACGCGAGTGAGGAACATCGAACGGCGCTCGTCGATGGCGGCTTCACGTGCAGCATGAGCCGGCGCGGCAACTGCCTCGACAACGCTGTGAGCGAGAGCTGGTTCAGCACGCTGAAGACCGAACTCGGGGCGCACTTCGCGAGCCACGACGACGCCGAGGTACAGCTCTTCGAGTTCATCGAGGTGTTCTACAACCAGCAGCGGAGTCACTCGACGCTCGACTACGTGAGCCCAGCGGAGTTCGAGCGTGCGCATGCGCAGGCGGTAGCGTGAGTCCACAGCCTCTCCACAGGTTTTGAGTCTCCCCTCGTGCTCCCCTCAATCCACAACGAAGGCCGAGGAGGACGATCTGCGGTAGCGTAACGGTGACTACGACGACGGTGTCGATCGACTTAAACAACCTGTCCACGGAATCGGATCAGGCCCACTCGGGCGTGTAGTCGATGTCAGCGGAGAGCGCGCTCGTCGAGACGCGGTACCACGCCAGAAGGCATCAGAAGGCCTGCCACACTCTCGGCGGTGGTCTTGGGTCACAGGTCGTCGGACTCTCTCGCGCCGCCAGAACGTAGAATTTCGCGTAAAGACTGTAACTTTCGAATGGAGGTGCCTCCAAGAAACTCGTCACACAGCCTGGCTAGATCGTCGATAGTTGCTACCACTCCCAACTCCTCCTGGCCTGAGTTCGTCAGCTCAACTGGGTCACGACTGCTCGCAAGCCAGTATCGGAGTTCACCACGAACGCGCTGCACAACCACTCGCCGCTGGTTGGTCCTTGAATCAATTGCTACGGCGCTGTCGAGTGCATCCATTTCCTCGAACCTCATATTGCTATCCCATGCGAGGTCTAGAAACCCGTTGATAGAAGAAATAGCATGACGAGTAGCCCACTCGCCGAGATTTTCGCGCAATTCACTCTCAAGCGCTCGAGAATTGGTAGTCATGGGATCGTGACACGGGAGGAACCAATTTTGACAACACCTTCAGCTCCAATGGACTGCAGCGCCTTCGATATGCTTGGCAAGTCGGCGGCGTTTGGCTCGAATCCAGTGGAGCCCCCCGTCACAAGCGCCTTGTTGCCATCGAGCGTGAAGCTGAGCCGTCGTTCGCCAGCCTGTAGCGGACCGAAAGCCTTCCTTCCCAGTTCGCCGTGAGTAATCCCCTGGACACCACCTGCGCCCCGAGTTTCCAGCGCCACCGCGACGCCGTCCGAACTCGTACGAATGACACCGATTCGTTGAACGCCATCGCCACCAAAGTCCCGGACTACCACCGCCTCTTGCATCGGTGGGGGTGGTTGGTTTGGCACGGACCGAATAGCAGAGACCAACTCTTCGCCGGTGCCCTCTGGGGCGGCAGGTGCGCCGAAGGAGCGGACGAGGGGCACGGTTAACATCAACATCCCGGCTTCCAATATCGACTGCTTTTGAACCGTTTGCTTCGCGCGCTCCAGTTGCAGGTGCGACGGCATCTCTTTGCCCTTCACTATTTGGTATTGACGCGCGTATTCAACGTAGCTGTTCGGGCCAAGGGAAAGAGCCTCTGTGTTGCTCATGTGGTTGATGTCAAAACACACATTCGGCTGAAAAAATGGATAGCGGGGTGGGGCTCCGAGGTTCGGGACCGGTGCGGGTGTCGGCGTCGCAGACGCAGGGGGCGTGGACGGGCTCGCATTTCGTGACGACTGGTCGAACCTGCCCTCAGTGCAGGCGGGACCGAAGCAATAGAGGAAGAAGGAAATGTCGTCGCCCTCGTAGGTACGTTTCGGTCGCAACGACTCCTTGAAGTCCGCTCCGTAGTCACAAGCCTTCACGCCGGCGCCGCACTTGCTCAAGCCGAGCGGGTCTTTGAAGTTGACAGAGTCGAAGGCGTTGAACGCGTACAGGTTGTGCGAGTCGACGGCGCCGAGCGGGTCCTGACTGAGCCACTCACCGGAGAGGGCCGAGTACCAGCGGTTGCGGAAGTAGTAGAGGCCGGTGGCCGGGCTGCGGAACGCACCGTGGAAGGCGAACGGAATGCCCAGCACCGCGCCGCACGGCGTCGTCGAGGCCCACTCGTCGCACGAAGTCGTGGGAATCGTCGTGAAGTTGCGAGTCTTCACGCGCCCCTCAGGCGTGTAGTCGATGTCCGCCGACAGCGCGCTCGTGGACACGCGGTACCACGCGCCGATGCTGCCCTTGCCGTCAGTCACCGCCGAGTACTCGACACCGCCGACGTTGACCGAGACGAGGTTGTCGAGACCGTCACCCCAGAAGGCCTGCCACACGACGTTGCTGCTGACGTCGAGGGCGCTGGCCATCTGCTGGCCGTCCCACACGTATTCCTGCGCGAGGGTGCTGCCGTTCCACCGCGCGATGAGACGGCCGAGCGCGTCGTACTGCAGCCACTCGTTGATGCCGCTGCCCTGCACGCGCAGCAGCGACGAGAAGTCGTCCCACGTGTAGGTGGCTCCAGCGCTCGTCGTCGCGCGGCCTGCGGTGTCGTACGTCATCGTCAGCGCGCCTGACGTACCGACGCTGAAGCTCGACACCTGGTACCCCTCGCCGCGCGTCACCGTGCCCAGGCGCGGAGAGGAGCCCGACCTGGTGATGGACACCGTGCTGCCGATGCCGGCCTCGCGTGAGTAGCTCCACACGTCGGCTGCGACGTTGTTGCTCAACGCCTCGACGTTGGCCCGGCTTCCATCCGGCACCGTCAGCGACGGGTGCGCGTTGGCTTCGCGCACCGTGTCGATGAAGCCCGAGATGCCGTACGTGTAGCCGCGCCAGCGGTTTTCAGTCGAGCCGCTCGGCAGCACCGTCGTCTTCTTGTAGCTGCCGGTGCGCCCCATCGCGTCGCGCTGCGCGGTCCAGTTGTACGAGGCGACGTAGCTGGTGGTGCGCCGGGTGTCGGCTCCCGTCACCTGCGCGAGGCCGTCGCGGGACAGCGTGGTGCGCACGGGCTGGGTCGCCGTGCCGACGGTGCGCTGGTAGCTCAGCTCTCCGACCCAGGTGAAGGCCGCGGTGCTGGAGGACGGCCGGCTCTGACTGGAGTGGCGGCCCAGCATGTCGAAGGTGTCGCTCCAGCTGACGCTGCCGGGGCGCGTCGCCGAGCGCGTCAGGGTGGTGGGCAGGGTGCCGGTGCTCCACGACGACGTCACGCTGCGCATCGCACGCCCGGCGATTTGGCTGGTCTGCGAGGCGAGGCGACCGGCCCAGTCGTAGGTGAAGCCCGACGTCACCGTGCGGGAGCCAACCGGCAGCCCGGCGGCGTCGATGTTGTAGTGCGTGCCGGAACTCAGCCGCCCCAGCGCGTCGTACCCAAACTGGCGCAGCAGCGTGTCAGCGCGCTGAATTTTCCAGAGCTGCCCCTGCGCGTTGAAGACGTAGTTGAGCCGTGCGGTGCCGTGCCGCTCCTCGACCATCCGACCGAGGGAGTCGTACAGGTACTGCTCGACCACCGGGCCACCCGCGCCGGGAGCTGTCTTCGTCTTCAGCTCTCCGTAGCCGGTGTACACGTTGAGCGTCGTCTCGCCCTTGGGGTCCTTCACCTCTTTCACTGCGCCTCGGCGGTCGTACCAGAAGCTGGTCTCGACGAGCCCCACGGGCTGCAGCTCGCGCTTGACCTCGAGCCTCCCGCCGAGGTCGTACACGAATTCCACACGCGCACCGTCGGCGTCGTCTTCGCGCGTCACGCGGCCGAACTCGTCTCGCACGTAGCTGGTGCTGCGAGTCATGGTGGCGGCGACCGAGCTGGTGCCCACCTCGTCGGAGCTCGTCAGTGCGCCGATGGCATTCGCGCGCGCGATGCTCGAGGTGGTGTGCAGCGTCAGGTTCTCGTAACGCACGGCGGACGAGGTGGCGACGCGGCTGTTTGGCCGCGAGGTGTAGATGCGGTTGATTTTTCCGTCAGCGTCGCGTTCCCACGCGAGGCGGCCATCAGCGTCGTACGTGCTGAACACGATGGAATTGCCGTAGGTCTGCGAAGTCTTGATGAGGCCACCGGGCGCTCGCGTCACCTGCTCGACGAGGGTGCCGTTCAATTTTTCGGTGAGCTGTCGACCGACGGTGTCGTACGTCCAGGAGCGGCTCCACGCCGGAGCTCCGACGAAGGCTGCTTCCTGCGGCAAGTCGCGGTTGGTGTACTTGATGGTGAAGTTGCGGGCCTGCTCATCACGCATGCCAGTGACTCGGCCGAAGCCGTCCCACGTGCGCGCCTCGTACAGCGCGCCGACGCCGCAGCCTCCGCCGAAGTCGGTGCGCAGCGTGTTGCCGTCATCGTCGCGCGTCACGCAGCTCTCGCGCGGCAGCTCACCGGCGGAGGTCAGCTGCGTGCGGTACAGCCACCCGCGAGCGTCGTAGAAGTGCTCCACCTGCGCCGCTTCGGGATCGACCTGTTTCTGCAGCCGACCTTCGTTGGTGTACCAGAGCGATGTCGCCGCAGCGTCGATGGGCGAGACGCCACGCGCGATGCCCGTGCAGCCGCCGCTCTGCCATTCCGAGCAGTCGACCAGCGGGTTACCGTCTTCGTCGGACACCACGACGCGCTTCGCGATGACGACACCCGCGGCTGACTTCGTCACCCATTGGTTGGGGAACTTCAGCGTGTCGTAGCCCACCTCGACCGAGGACAGTGTCGTCGTTCCATCCTTGATGAGTTCACGCGTCTCACGCCCATCAGCATCGCGTTCCCATTCGACCACCGCGCCTTGCGGGGCGAAGCGGCGTTGCAGGTGTCCAGACTCGAAGTACTCGAAGCGCGTCTCACCATCGAGCGCGGGCGCGGTGATGTGCGCGACGACATCGGCCGGGAGCTTGAGTGAGGTGGTCAGCTGACTGGTGCTGCAGCCCGACGGCAGCAGCCACTGGTACGGGCCGGCGAGCGCGGCGCACGGAGCTCCAAGCGCCGGCTCGGACCACCACGAGGTGCGTGCGACGTGAATTCGCTTCGCCAGCGAGCCCGAAGCAGTCGCCGCCGAGGTGCCTGACAGCGCATCCGCCGGGTAGTACTCGAAGCGCTCCTCGGAATCGTCTGCGCCGAGAACGGAAGTCAGGTGGCCGCTGGTGTTCCAGCGCAAGCGCGTCGTCTCACCATCGGTCACCACGCGCACGGGCAGCCCGAGCGTCGGGCCGAGCTGGCCGTCAACATTGGCGTCGCCCACGTTGAAGGCGACCGACCAGGGCAACGCGTCGCCTGCCACGAGGACGTTGCTGGCGTTCACCGTGTACTGGAAGCCGAGCGTCTGCTGGTAGCGCAGCAGCGGCGTCAACGCGGCGACGTTGCCTTCCTGGAAGTCGAACGTCACGTCGGTCACCGACGTCTGCGTTTCGCCGCCCGAGGTCACCGTGCCGGAAGTGACGCGCGTGATGCCGTTGAAAAGCGGCTCATATGAGTAGCGCACGTAGCGCCCGAGCGGTGTCGGCTGGGCAGTCCCGGTCTCGGCGTAGTCGACCGCCGAGCCGCGCGGGCGCGTCAGGCTGCGAACGACGTTGCCGCGGCGCACCCAGTAGAAGGGCTTCGGCTCGTAGGTCACGCCTCCGGCTGAGAAGACGTCCATGTATTCGTAGGTCGTGTCGCCCTGCGTCGGCGCCCAGGCGGTGCCGCTCGACATCGTCCGCCGCTGCGAGATGACGTTGCCGTCAGCGTTGTAGAGCGTCTCGGCGATGCGCCAGTTGTTGAGCCCAAGCTGCACGCCGTCAACCAGCGTGCGCCCCTGGTAGTTCAGCCCGTAGAGGTGCGTCACGCCGTCGCGGTCGATGACGCGGCTCCACGCGCAGATGCGGTTGGCGTTGGCGTTCAGCTTCGCGCGGAAGCCGACCGCGCGCGTCGCACGCATCACGCCTTGCGCGTCGTTTTGCCAGACCGAGATGAGGTCGTTGCTCCGCGAGTCCCACGTCTGGGCCATCGCCAGGGTGGCGCACGACAAGCGGCTGCGCTTGAGGCTGGCGTTCGAGTCGACGCCTGGCGTGGTGATGAGCGGAGTGCCGCTCATGTTGCTTGTTTCGAAGTAGTCGATGGCGGGCTGGTAGCCGGCGAGCGCAGCGCGGTAGCGCGGCAGCGCTCCGTTCTTGCACGAGGGTACGGTGGGCGGGGCGTGCGGCACCTGAAAGCCGACGGCCAGCGGAGGTTGTTGACCGAGGTAGGTCACGGTCGGGCCGACGGGGCCGGGCGTCAGGAGCATTCCTTTGGCTCGCGCCGAGTCTGTTGCGTTCGTCGGCGCACTCTCGAGCGGGTAGCGCACTGCGAACGTGGTGGTGATGAAGTCGGTTGTCGCGTCTGCGGTACCGTCTTCGAGCGGCGTCGCCTCGACGTAGGCGAGCGAAGCCTCAGGGAGCGTGGTCTCGAAACCGTTGGCCACGGGCGTAGGCGTCACGGCGCTGCTGCCCCAACGCTGTCGCGTTGCGCGGTCGAAGTCGCTGGCGAACGGGTCGGTCGAGTAGCGCGTCTCGGATTCCGTGGTGGCGTTGTTCCTGACGCGGATGATGTTGTCGTCGATCTGCGCACGCAGGTTCGCCTCGTAGGCCGCGACGGCTGAGTTGATGTCGAAGGGCACAAACGAGGGCCGGTGCGGGAGCCCGCATCCGTCGAGCGAGTAGGACGTGCAGTTCGCCTGGGCCTGCAAGAAGTCGCGATGCCGATCTCCGGCGACGTCGAGCTG
>JAEUJS010000309.1 GCA_016792935.1 Archangium sp.
GAGCTCGACGCGATTGGTGAGCGCTTCCGTTCGATTTCCCGGAGTCGCCAGCTTCACCTTGAACACGCTCTCAGGGCCGAACTCTCCCGGCGTGCCGCGCTCATCGACCGAGGCGACGCGCCAGCGGTATTCGCCCGCGACGCCCGCCTTGAACGCGAGCGAGGTCGAAGGAGCGGGAATGGTGATCTTGTCCTTCCCGTCGTGCATCGCCTCGACGAGGTAGCTCGCCGCGCAGCCCGCCTCGGCCCACGTGAGGTTGACCTGCGGCACGCCGAGCAACACGTCGGCCACGCCCCTGGTCTTGGGAGGCGCCACCTTGATCACGAAGTCGCGCGTCGGGCCCGAGTCGGTGGTGCGGCCCTTGATGTCGACGGCGCGCGTTCTCCAGTGCCACGCACCCGCGGAGAGGTTCGGAAGCTCGAACGACGGCGTCGCCGAACGCAACGTGCGGATGCTCGAGAAGTCGGCCGCGGGTGAGAACTCGACGATGTATTCCTTCACCAACGGCGAGGCGTCGAGCTCGAGCGTCACCGTCGAGCCGCAGGCGATCTGCGCGTTGTCCACCGGCTTGAGCGGCGTGGGAATCGCGGTGTCGACGGCGAGCGTGCGCGGCGCGCTCCATTCACTGGCGCGGCCTTCGGCGTCGAAGCTGCGCACGCGCCACCAGTGCGTCTGCGTGGGCAGCTGTTCCCATCTGTATCCAGCCGTCGTGGTGCGCGTCTGCAGGACCACCTCGACGAAGGCTGCGTCCTTCGCGATCTGCACCTCGTACGCCGACGCGCCGGGAACGTCTTTCCACCGCAAGACGATGCGCGCGTTCTGCGCGAACGCGAGCACCGGGGCGAGGAAGAGCAGCGACGCGAGCCTGAACTTCAGGGCGTCACCTCGATCTCCGGGTTGAGCAGCTCAGGCGCCTCGGGGATGCCTTTGTGAATCACGCGGAAGCGCATCGGCGACGACGGAGCGCCCGCTCCCGATTCATCGGACGTGCGCACGCGCCAGTACCAGGTCGCTTCGTTGAGCGAGACCTTGAGCCGCACCGAAGAGCCCTGCACCTCTTCCGTCGCCGTCACTGGCTCGAAGCCCTGGCTCGGAGAGATCTCGAGGCGGTAGCGGCTCTGGCCTGCCAGCGGCGTCCACGAGAAAGCGATCTCCGAACCCGGAGGCACGAGCAGGACGTCGCCGTTGCGCGGGAACATCAACACCGGGGCCACGTCTTCCGAACACGTGAAGCGGCGCGCTTCCGAGAGCGGGTTGCCGTCGACATCGACCACGCGCCACCACGTCACGCCACGCGCGGGTTCCTTCACGGTCGCTGTGCCGTTCAGCGCGGGAATTTCCTTCGTGAGGAACGCGAAGAGGCGATCGCGCGCGATCTGCACGCGAGCGCCCTTCGGCACGTCGCCTTGCCAGCTGAGCGTCACCGGCGCCGGCTCACTGCGGTACGCGAAGCGCGCCTGCGCCTCGGGAGCGGTCAGCTCCACCGTCCATGCCGCGAGCTCGTTGGTGCCATTCTGCGCCGCCGAAACGCGTTGACCTCCGGTGACTGACCTGGCGCTGCCGCTGCTGCCCTTCACCTGCGCGGTCCCCTTCTTCACCGAGACCTCGAGCTCCTTGCCGGTGAGCTCGACGCGCGCCTCGGTCTGCGCCTCGAGCGTCGCGCTCCCGTTGGGCGTGGTGAGCGTGAGACCTTCGCTGCCGGCGCGGCCCGAGAACGAGCCCTGCCGCAACGTCACGCTGCGCACACCCGAGCGCGGCTTCTCGATCACCACCAGCGAGCGTTCGTCGAGCGAGAGCTCGGTGCCGTCGAGAAACCGAATCGTCGCCTCGGCTCCCGGAGGAATGAAGATGGCGTCGCCGTCGAACACGTCTGCGCCGCGATTCGCGCCCGTCCAGCCGAGCGTCTGCGCGGGCCGCAGCTTCACCTCTCCGGATGATTGCGCGACGGCGGCGACCAGCGGCGTGGTGCGCGCGTCAGAGGTGGAACCCCAGAAGAGCGCGGCCGAGAGCGCAGCCGCCGCGACCAGCGACGATGCGCCAGCGACGACGAGATCGCGTTCGCCAAACAAGGCCATGCGTTACTCCCGCTTGCGCCGCCCCGGAGTGATCTCCGCCACCACCGCGGCCACCCGTTCCTTCAAATTCGTCAGCGGTCCCTTCGCAGTGCGTTGGGCTTCGATCGCCTCGCGCACGGCGGTCACCACCACCTCGAGATTCTTGAACGGCTTGGCGAGCACCGCGTCGGGCCGCTCGGTGTCGAGCGTGAACGGCTCCGGGTGCGCGGTCACGAGCACGATGGCGACCTTCGGCCAGCGCTGACGCACCTGGGCCGCGACCTCGAGCCCGCCGAGCGACGGGAGCAGCTTGTCCACCACCAGACACACCGGCGGTTGCGCTTCGATCAACGCGAGCCCTGCTTCGCCGGTCTGCGCGGTGTGGACGTCGTAGCCCTCGCGCATCAACACCTTGCCCAGCAGGTCACAGACCTCGGCCTCGTCGTCGATGATGACGACGCGCGCCGAAGGAGCGTCCGTCACGGCGTCGCTCCAGGTGCACCCGCGCGAATCGCTGCGTCGCAGATGTCGAGGATGTCGTGCACGCCGAAGGGCTTGGCGACGTAGCCGAACACTCCGAGATCTTCGGCGTGCGACTTCGTCTCGGCGGTCGGAAAACCAGTCACGAGAATTGCGCGCATCTTCGGCTGCTTCTCTCGCGCACGACGCAACACCTCGAGGCCGTCGGTGCCCGGCAGGTTCTTGTCGGTGATGAGCAGATCGAACGAGCCCGACCCGATCGCCGCGAGGCCCTGCTCGGCGTTGTCGACCAGCGTGACTTGATGGCCGGCGCGAACCAGCACGCGCTCGAGCAACATGCGCGCCGAGCGATCGTCGTCGATCACCAGAATGCGACCGGGAATGCGTTGAGCGGCCTGAGTCATCGGCCCGCGAGCATACCCCTGAGCAGATCAGCGTGCCGTGCATCTTGCGGGGTTACAGTGCGCCCGTGTCCACGACTCTCTCCGGGCTCCCGCCCGCCGTCGGAACCTTTCAGAAGGCCTTGCGAAACGCAGAACGCGCGCTCAGCAAGGCTGACCCCGCCCTCGGAAAAGTCATCGCTCGCGTGGGTCCGTGCGCGATCGATCCCTCACCTGGCTTCGACCCCTTCCACGCGCTGGTGCGTTCCATCTGCCACCAGCAGCTGCACGGGAAGGCCGCGGAGACGATTCACCAGCGCGTGAAGGACAAGTTCGGTGATTCGAGAGACGTCAACCTCGAGAAGATCTACCGCGCGCGAATCGTGTCGATGCGCACCTGCGGGCTGAGCGAATCGAAGGCGCTGGCCATCAAGGATCTCGCCGCCAGGTGCCGCGACGGCACCGTGCCCACCGTGAAGCAGATGGCCTCGATGACCGACGATCAGATCGTCGAGCGCGTGACGGTGGTGCGCGGCATCGGCCGGTGGACGGTCGAGATGATGTTGATGTTCCGCATGGGCCGGATGGACGTGTTTCCGGTCGACGATTTCGGCGTGCGGAAGGGTTTCACGCTGCTGCGCAAGTTGAAGGAACCGATCACCGCGAAGCAGCTGATGCCGCACGGCGAGCGGTGGAAGCCGTATCGGAGCGTCGCCAGCTGGTACCTGTGGCGCGTCGCGGACGAAGGCTGAAGTTCAGTACTCGCAATACCCGTAGCCGCCGTCGACGCGGCCCTTGCACGTCTGGCGCGAGAGACAGCAGTAGCCCGTCTGGTCGTACTCGAAGCCATCGAGCAGACAGGGCTGCGCCTCAGGAGCGCACCACTTTCCGTTGCCCGCATCGCGCGCGGTCGAGGGCAACATGAGCACGGCGACTCCCGAGTCAGGTTGCGGCGTCACTTCGGTGGTGCCACACGCTGCCAGCGCGAGCGCGACGATGGAGAGAATCCACTTCATGTCAGGCACATATGCCGCACGCTCGGATCGGGACAATCGGTACAGTGCGCGCCGTGGCTGATACCGGCGGTGGTGACTCCGATCTCGCAGCGCTCGGCTACACGCAAGAGCTCAAGCGGGACATGGGCGCGTTTCAGAACTTCGCGCTCAGCTTCTCGATCATCTCGATTCTGACCGGCGCGGTGACGCTGTACGGAGACGGCATCAAGACCGGCGGCCCGCTGGTGAT
This sequence comes from Archangium sp., assembly GCA_016792935.1. Taxonomy (GTDB): domain Bacteria; phylum Myxococcota; class Myxococcia; order Myxococcales; family Myxococcaceae; genus Archangium_A. The sequence goes on from JAEUJS010000309.1 coordinate 4,160, forward strand.
GCTGCTCGGCTGGCCGCTGGTGGCGATCTTCACGATCTTCGTCGGCGCTTCACTCGGAGAGTTGGCTTCGGCCTTTCCGACGGCGGGCGCGCTGTACCACTGGAGCTCGATTCTCGGCGGCCCCGGCGCTGGCTGGGCGACCGCGTGGCTCAACGTGCTCGGGCAGTTCGCCATCACCGCGGCGATCGACTTCGGGCTCGCGGTGTTCCTCGCTCCGCTGTTGGGTCTCGACCCGGAGTCGCGGCCGCAAGTGCTCTCGCTCTACGTCGTGGTGCTGCTCAGTCACGCGATCTTGAACCACGTCGGCGTGAACGTGGTCGCGAAGCTCAACACCGTCAGCGCCTGGTACCACGTGATCGGCGTGATCGTGCTCGTCGGAGCGGTGCTGATCTTCGCTCCCAAACAGCCGGTGTCGTTCTTGTTCGAGAGCGCTCCGAAGGATGCAGGCTCGCCTGCTGATCAGACGTGGATCATGCCGGGCTTCTTGATCGGCCTCTTGCAAGCCGGGTGGACCTTCACGGGCTACGACGCATCAGCGCACGCGAGTGAAGAGACGAAAGACGCAGCGCGCGCAGCTCCGCGCGGAATTCTCACGGCCATCATCGCCTCGGCGATCGCGGGCTACGTGATGTTGATCGCCGTGACGCTCGCGATTCCGTCGCTGCCCGAGACCGTCGCGG
>JAEUJS010000067.1 GCA_016792935.1 Archangium sp.
AGGCACCGGCGGAGGAAGCGGTGGCGGCGGCGCGACCGGCGGAGGTGGCGGGACCTGCGACGCCTCCAACTGCTCGACGTGCTGCAGTGGAGGCGTCTGCGTGAGCGCGCTCAGCAACACCGCGTGCGGAACGGGCGGCCAGGTGTGCGCGAACTGCACCGCGCGCAATGGCGTGTGCGCTTCCGCAACGAGCTCGTGCGTCGCAGCCGACGGTGGCACGACGGTCGGCAACAACCTCGTCCGTCTCGTGGAAGGGAACGGCGTTTCGAGCGGGCGGCTCGAGGCGTTCATCGATGGAGGCTGGGGTGCGGTCTGTGACGACAAGTTCGACGAAAACGACAACGGCACGAACGTGGTGTGCCGCTCGCTTGGCTTCACGTCGGGCACGCAAGGCGACGCGACCAACACCGACGACACCTTCGCGATGGACGAGGTCGTCTGCACCGGCACCGAGAGCAGCCTGCAGCAGTGCACGTACACCGACGTGTCGGCCGAGGACTGCAGCGCGAGCGAGGCCGTGCTGATCAGCTGTTTTTGAAAGCAATCGCAGCAGCTGGTCTCCTCTCGGTTGGATGCGCAAAGCGCTGATCATCACCGCGGTGTCGAGGCGCTCGCGACGTCGCGGCAACTCGACCCGTTCAATCGCTTTCGCGCCACCAACGTGTGGCTCGGGCTGCATCACTTCGCGGGAACTCCGGCGACGACGGTGAAGTCGAAGGCCGCGACGCTCGACCTCAACGCGCCGGCCCGAGAGCTCGTCGAGTCCGTGTACCGGTAGCGATGTCTCCCGGGTCCGGGGTCACGCCGTGCACAGCGTGGCCCGGAGACTCACGCGCTTCGCCCCGACGCACGAGGCGTCACGCCGTGGTCATCGTCCTGCGCGGGTCACGCCGAGGTACCCGAGCACGAGGTGCGTCAACTCGGTCACCAGCACCTCACGCGACAGCTGCTCCGGCCGATGCACGACCTGCAGGTGCTGAATCGCCTCGACCGCCGTGACGAGCATGTACGTCGCGACGTCGAGATCCACGATGCGAAGGTGCTCGCGCTGCGTGTCCAACCACGCGCGCACCAGGCTCGCCGCGTGTGACGACGTGCGCCGAATCACTTCCTGCCCACCGGGCAACCGCGGCACCTGCTCGACCAGCACGCGATGCAGCTCGGGGTCGTGCGAATGCAGCGTCACCATCGCCGAGATGTAGTGGAACACCGTCGCCTCGAAGCTCAGCGGCACCTCACGCGCGCGCGCCGCGGCCACCGACTCGACGAGAATCTTGAGGCCCTCCTGCGCGTGACGCTCGGCGAGCGCCGCGATGAGCGCCTCCTTGCTCGGGAAGTACTGGTACAGCGACCCGATGCTCACGCCCGCGCGCTTGGCGACCGCGTTGGTGTTGCACTCGTCCCAGCCCTTCGTGCGCAGAATGTGAGCAGTTGCTCGCAGAATTGCCTCGACGGTGGCCTGCGCACGTTCCTGCCGTGGCAACTTTCGCGGCACGTCGAGCGTCTTCGGGGCGGAAGGGGCCCGGCGGTGACGGCGAGCGGTCGTTCGGGAAGACATGAGTGATTGCTCACATTATTCGGGCACCACGACGGAGTCGATGTCCCGCAGCAATTCACTGACCATCACCCGCGACCGGGTGTCGACCTTTCGCGACGTTCGGTACAGCGGGTCGAACGCGTCTTCGTCCTCGTAGCCGTCGCCGAACACGATGGGCCCCAGCTGCACCTCTTCCGACGCCGAGCCACCCGACACCACGAAACCGCTCTCGAGGAGCAGACCCGCCACCGTGCCCTCGCCCACGTTGCGCGTCAGCCAGTGCACCACGCCCGCATCTTGCGCCGCGCCCAGCCGCCAGCCGCGCTCTCGCAGGCCGCGCAGCTTGCCGGCGCGCGCGATGCGGCCTTCGTAGCGCTCGAGCGTCGTCTTCTCCCATTCCTGCGCGCTCAACGTGAAGACCTTGCGCGTGAGCTGCTCGAACGGCGGCTCGCTCCCGCCCGGCATGGCGTCAGCCAGCGCATCGGCCAGCACCGCGGTCTGGTCTTCAGTCAGCGAGAGCGGGTGCACCAGCCCCACGCGCGCATCGGCCTTCAGCTCGAGCGGCTCCCCGGGGACGGTCACCGGCGCGTGCTTCGGGCCCACGCGAAATGCCTCGAGCAACTTCCCATCGGCAGCGAAGCGCCCCCACAAGACGCTGCGCACGAGCTGCACGAGCAGCGGCTGTGCGAGCACCAGCGACTTGAAGTCGGCGGTGGACCAGCGACGCTCCTCGGCCATCGCCAGCTCGTAGCGGAGCAGGAGCGTCGGCCCTTCCGCCTTCAGCAGCTTCTTCAATTCCTTCCACGCTTCCGTGCTGCGCGACGCCAGCGCCGCGTCGTCCTTCGCGCCTGGCTTCGGCAGGTCGGCCAGTCGCTTGCCGCTCTCCGACGAGACGACGTACGGCACCAGCTGCGAATCGACGGCCGCGAGGAACGAGCGCTCGCCGAACGGCAACTTCAGCGTGCCATCTGCGCCCAGCCCGCCGTCGGGAATCAGCCGGTCACCGAGCTCACGCGTCGACAACCCGCGACGCTCGGCGATGGTGCCCATCAACTCGCGCGCGTTGTCCTGCAGGCCGCGGAAGCGCACCCGCTGCGCCACCGAGTCGAGCATGCGCAACGCGGTGTCCGAGCCGATGGCGGCCAACACCTCGAGCCCCGTCACCGCGCGCGCGTGCGCTGACTCTCCAGGCCACTGCCGAATCAGCGGCGTGAGCTTGCGCGCGACGTCGTCGTCTCCGAAATCGCCGAGCGCCTGCAGCGCCCACCGCCCCGTCGACGGAGAGCCCGCCGCCAACCACGTCGAGAACAAGTCCCACGAGAACGCGGCGAGCGACGCGCGGGTGCAGCGCCGCTTGAAGTCCGCGATGGGTGCGGCTTCTCGGCGACGCAGCGCGCTCCCCAGGGTCTCGAGCTCAGCCGCGGAGAGACGCCCGCCTTCCATCGTCTCGACGGGCGTGAACGACGCCGGCAACCAGAACGTGCCCGCCTTCGCAGGTGCTGCCGGAGGCGCGTCACTCTCAGCCGCGCGCTCGAGCTGCGGAGCGAGCGTCACCGCCCACTTCGCCTTCCGCGCGGCCGCTTCCTTCACCACCGGGGCGGCCGTCTTCGGCACCGAGCGCAAGAGAGCAATCAACCCCGGCCGCGGGTCCTGGTCCTTCGAGTATGCGGCGTCTTGCAGCATCGTCAGCGCGTCGGCGATGGCGCCCACGAGCGCTGCGCCACGAGCGTCGGCTCCGGCGGCCCGCGACTCTTCCAACAACGCCGACTTCACCACGGGCATCAGCAGCTCGAAGGTCTGCGTGCTCGCGTAGCGCGCCCAGGCTTCGACGTCGCGCAACTCACGTGCAGCGCGCGCCAACCACGCGCGGAGCGGCACCGCGTCGGGAAACCGGTCGAGGAGCGCGTTCGCGAACGGCGGCCTGACGTGTTTGTGCCCGAAGAAGTCGTACGACTGCGGCGCAAGCCAGGTGAGCTCTTCGCTGGTCAGCGCAGAGAAGAACTTCGCGACACCCGTTCCATCGCTCGCGCGGAGCAATGAGAGCGGCGTGAAGACGCCCGACTGGCCGGTGTCGAGGCGCTCCTTCAGGTCGGCGTCGAGCCATTCGGGCTCGAGGAAGATGCTCGACAAGGCAGAGCGCGCCGCGAGCGAGGCTCCATCGCGCAGCGTGAGCGCTTCAGATTTCGCCGCCCGCTTCTCGTCTTCTGTCGCGCGCGCGAGCTCGGCTCGGAACACCGCGTCGAGCTGCGGAGCGAGCGGCAGTTCCATGCGCTTGTGCGTCGGCACCAACATCGAGGTGTGCAGGTGCGACTTCGTCGGCTCCACGCGTCTGGGCGTGGTGAACGAGCCGTGCGCCTTCACCAGCGACTGCAACGCGAACGGCCAGCCGCCGCGCGCCAACCAGGTGCCGAGCAGGGCAGTGGTCGCCGCGCCATCGGCGTCGAGCGGCGTGAGCAGCACCAACACTGCGCCCTCGAGCTCGGCGTTCAATTTGGTCGGAGGTCGCGGGTTGGAATACGCCCAGATGACGTCGTTCTGCAGGGGCTTGAGTTCCTTGAGCGTGGGGAGGCTCAGCTCGAGCGCGTTCTTCAGCTTGTTCCCGAAGAAGGCGTACACCGCCTTGTAGGCCGTCGGGAGATCAACGGCCGCCGGCAACGCGGGCAATGCTTCGAGGCCAGCGCGCTCCTGGTCGGCGAGCTCACTCATCGGGCGCGGAGCGTACTCCGACAAATGTGAGCACTTGCTCGCAGAAGGGGTTTCTCCTCAGCGAAATGAAAGCGAGTAGCGAGACCTGAGCCTTTGCTCACATTATTGCCGCCCATGAACACCGCTTCCGCGATGGCACCGCTTCCCCCAGCAGGCTCGCCTGCTGATCACTCCAGGGCCCGTCCGCTCGTCCCCGTCACCTTCCCCGGAGCGAAGCCGCTGGTCGGCGTGCTCCCCGCGCTGCAGGAAAACCCGCTCAAGGTGATGGAGCGCGCGACGCTCGAGTTCGGTCCCGTCACGTACCTCCCGCTGCCCACGCTGGAAGGCTTCGTGCTCGGCACGCCGAAGCTGGCGCACCACATCCTCGTGGGGAACGTGAAGAACTACTGCAAGCAGACGCGCGGCTACGACATGTTGCGCCTCGTGCTCGGCAACGGGCTGGTCACCAGCGAGGGTGACTTCTGGAAGCGCCAGCGCCGCATCGCGCAGCCGGCCTTCCACCGCGAGCGCCTCGCGGGCTTCGGCAAGGTGATGACGCGCGCGGCGAGCGAGATGGTGGACCGCTGGGAGCTCGGCAAGCCCTTCGACTTCGCCGCCGAGATGATGCGCTGCACGTTGCGGGTGGTGGGCGAGACGCTGCTCTCGTCGGACGTCACGAAGGAAGCCGACTCGGTCGGCGTGGCGCTCACCGAGGTGTTGGAGCACCTGATTCACCGCACGCTGCACCCGTTCTCCGCGCCGGAATGGATTCCCACGCCGGGCAATCAGCGCTTCAAGCGTTCGCTCGAGCAGCTCGACAAGGTGGTGCTCGACCTCATCGCGCAGCGCCGCAAGGGCGGTGGCCCGAAGGACGACCTGCTCGCGATGTTGATGGAATCGCGCGACCCCGAGACCGGCGAAGGCATGACCGACGAGCAGTTGCGCGACGAGGTGATGACCATCTTCCTCGCGGGCCACGAGACGACGGCCAACAACCTGTCGTGGACGATGATGTTGATTGGCCACGCGCCCGACGTGGAACGCAAGCTGGTCGCCGAAGCGAGCGGCGTGCTGAACGGCGCGTTGCCGACGATGGAGACGGCGCATCGGCTCCAGTACGCGATGAACGTGGTGAAGGAATCGCTGCGGCTCTACCCGCCGATTTGGAGCCAGGGCCGCCGCGTGGTCGAAGACGACCTCGTCGAGGGCTACCTGCTCCCGAAGGACGCGCTGGTGTTCATCTCACCGTGGGCGATGCACCGGCTGCCTGAGTACTGGCCCGACCCGCTCGCGTTCGACCCCGACCGCTGGCTGGTGGATGACCCGCGGCGAATGCACGGCAGCTACCTCCCGTTCTCACTGGGGCAGCGCAAGTGCATCGGCGACATGTTCGCGATGATCGAGGCGCAGCTGATTCTCACGACGATTCTGCAGCGCGTGCACGTGAGCCTCGTGCCGGGGCAGACCTTCGACCCCGAGCCGGTCATCACGCTGCGCCCGCGCGGCGGAGTGCACGTCATCGCCACGTCTCGGCGCTGACGGCGATCGCGACATCGCGGTCTGGCTCGGTGGAGCCTGCGTGTCGCAGCGAGAGCTCGCCACGCTCGGGCGCGCGATGGATCTGATCTTGCTCACGAGCCCGCGCATGAAAGGGCTTCTTCTCCCTGTCGCGCTGCTGCTCCTCGCCGGCTGTGACGCGCCAGTCACGTCAACCTTCGTCGATGGCTCCGTGGCGGGCGTCACCATTCCGAACGCGAGCGCGGTCAGCCTCACCGACACCGACATCCTCGGAGGCGTCCGCCGCACGGTGTGGATTGGGTCCGGCCTGAAGTGCAGCGACCTCGGCTCGCCGGGCTTCTTGAACTTCGGCCCGAGCGCCAAACTCTCGAACGACGGCGGCTACGAGCAGCTGCTCGTGGTGGAACAAAACGGCACCAGCGTGCTCGACCTCGGCGTCGGCACGTCGCGCATGTTCGGCACGACCAGCCGCTTCGTCCTCTTGAGCGCCGAGAACGCCACGCTCACCGGCCGCTTCGTCTCTTCGTTCGGCGCCTTCCCCGATGCAGGGTTCATGGACGCTGGCACCTTCAGCGGAGACTTCATCGCGCCGCCCTGTTCGGCGGCGACCGCCGGCTGCGAGGTGACTCCGGTCGGTACGTTCGTCGTGCTCGCGCTCGCGATGCTGCGGCTGCAGCGAGCACGAAAGCGATCAGCTGCCCTTCTCGGTCTCGGCCATCTGCGAGGCGGCTGACGCGCGCGTGTCTTTCAAGTCCTTCGCTTCCGGCTCGCGAATGCGCGTGCCGACGTCGCGCTGAGAGTCACCGAGCGCCTTCTCGCCCTTCTCGGTGCCGGGCTCGGAAATCAACGCCGGCAAGCGCGGCGCGAGCGGCGGAGCAGGGTCGAGCACGTTCAACGTCTGCTCCAGCGCGTTCAGAAACTCGCGCGCGCTCTGCCAGCGGCCGCTCTGGTGCTTCTCGAGGCCCTTCTCGACCGCGCCACACAGCGGCATCGGCAACGACGGCATCAGGTCGCGCAGCTTGAGGCGATCGCGAATGCGCACCTTGTTCATCAGCGAAGGAATGTCCTCGGCGTCGTACGGCTTCTGACCCGAGAGCAGCTCGTGAAGAATCGCGGCCACCGCGTACAAGTCGGTGCGCGCGTCGACGCTGCGCGAGTCGGAGAACTGTTCCCACGCCATGTAGGTCGGCGTGCCGATGGTGACCCCGGCGGCGGTGAGCGGAGCAGCGCCCGCGACCTTGCTGATGCCGAAGTCGAGAATCTTCACGAGCTCTTCTTCGCGGCCGTGCACGTTGCGTTTGCGGGTGACGAGCACGTTGGCCGGCTTGATGTCGCGATGAACGATGCCCTTGTCGTGCGCCGCCGCGAGCCCGCGCAGCAGCTGCATGGTGAGCCCTATCGCGCGCGTGGGGTGCAGCTTTCCCTCGCGCAGGAAGACCGACTTGAGGTCTTCGCCATCGACGTACTCCATGGCGATGAAGGCAATCTTCTCGGCGGTGATTTCCGCATCGACCACGCGCACCACGTGTTCGCTGCCGACGCTCGCCGCCGTCGTCGCCTCGCGCAGAAACCGCTCGAGGATGGTGGCGTTGGTCATCAACTCCGGGCGCAGCACCTTGAACGCGACCTCGGCCTTCGTGCGCGAGTGATGCGCTTTGTAGACCGAGCCGAACGCGCCCGTACCCAGGAGCCGCTCGACGACGTAGCGGTCGACCTGCGTGCCGCAGAGACCAGCCTCGGTCATGAGCTGCTGCGTGCGCGGGCAGCGCTTCACTTCACCTGGATGGGTGGACCCGCAGTGCCGGCAGAACGCGGTCGTCATCGTCGAGGCGTGCACCATACCCCGAGGGTCAGGGTGAAGGAGCGTCACCGTCGATGGCGCCATGTCGCCGCCACGCTCCCGCTCGATGGTCTCGGTCGCCCGCGCACACGTCGCGGCGAGCGGAGCGTCCCTCGAGTCGCGCCTGGTGTACGCCGACGTACTCACCGAACGCGGAGACCCACGCGGTCTCTTCATCACCGCGCAGTGTTCGGGAAACGAAGACGCCGCGAGGTCGCTGCTCGTTCGCTACCGCAAACACTTCCTCTACCCGCTGTCGTCGAGCGCTGACGTCGAGTTCAAGAATGGCTTCGTCGACACGTGGACCACCACGCCCGATGAGTTCCGCAGCGCCGGTCGCAAATTGCTGCGCATGACGCCGTTGCGCAGGTTGATCATTCACAACGCGAGGCAGTGCGACGTGCAGTACGTCATCAACGCGACGGGCTTCGAGCACGTGCGCATCCTCGAGCTGATCAACCCCATCGTCGGAGCGCTCTCGTGGCTCGCGATGCATGAGGGACTGCCCGGTCTGCGCACGCTCGGAGTCATCGGCACGTGGATGCCGGAGGAACGGCAGGCGTTGCTCGACTCGAAGCTGCGCTCGACGCTCGAGACGCTGGAGTTCACGCGCAATCCGCCCCTCCCTCGGGGGCCGCGGCTGGGGTGACGTCAGTCGTGCCCTCACACGCAGTCGTTGTGCGCATGACGCGGGTCAAATCGCTCCTCGCCGCCGCGCGCCGGGCTTCGAGCACGTACGTGAGCTCGAGCTGATCAGACCGTGGGCTGGGTCGCTGTATTGGCTCACGTCGGTCAAGCCGCTGCCGGCCTGCGCACGCTGCGCGTAGTTGGGCTGCTCGTCGGGAGAACGGCATGCGCTGCTCGACTCTGCGCTGCGCACCACGCTCGAGTCCGTGGAGTTCGCTTCTTGAGCGTGGAAGAACTTGACCTGAAAGTTCGATGTGCTCGGAGCATCCAGGTGGGTCGAGATCGCACCTCTGTTTGCTTCAGAAGATCCGCGGGTGCTAATTCATGCGCATGACCTCCTCGACCGCGCCCAGGGTTGAGCAAACCACCCTCACCTTTTCTGCCGCCGACTACTCCACCGACCCCGGCAAGGTGATCAAGCACGCAGCTGAGACTGGCAAAGCCGTCGTCGTCGCCGAAGACGGTCGTACGTTGGTGGTAATCCGCATCCCCACGGTCGACCTCCCGCCGATCGACGACTGAGACTTGTGGCGGACGACGCGGCAGAGCACTTTGCGCATTGGCTCCAACGCGGAATGTCGGGGTGTGTCTTCGCCGCAGGACTCGCGAGAAAGACGGACGGTCTTGCCATTGCAGCGCACGTGGACCTGACACCGCCTGGGCCGGCGATGCTCAATTCTGCTTTTGACGCTTACGGGCTCTTGGATCGCGCGGTTGTGACGGTCTTTCCTCAGCTCTCGAGTGAGCGCGCATTGGTCGACTTCCTCAAGTCTCTCTGTGCCGACGCTCGGTGGAGGTTGCGGCGCACCGATGCGCCCAACGGCTTACGTCGCGATCGCCACTTGGCCAGGGAGCAGGCGCAACCCGTTCCGTGGACAGCGACCGACACCAGCTGGCGTTGCTGGCCAAGTTGGCTTTCTCGACGCCGCACACGGCCTCACGAAGGACGACTACGAGCAGCGTTGGAAATCGACGAGTGATGCCGTTGCATCCCTCATGTCGATTCCGAAAGACGACGCGAAGCTCTACCGTGACGTGGCGTTTGCGCTTTCTCCGACGACATCATTCTGAGCCTTCGATGAGCCCGTGCTTTCGCAGCAGCTCGCGCCAGTGTTTGCGATCCACTCCAGCGAAGCGCGCACCGGCGGACACGTTGCCATCGTGTTGCCGGTGCACTTCGCCGAGGTACCGCGCCTCGAACTGCTCGAGCACCGCGTCCTTCGACTCTTTGTACGGAACATCAACCCGCACGCCGAGCCCACCGGTCGGAGCGATGGCCTCGAACCCCAGCCGCAACTTCTCGAACTCGCGCACACCCGGAGACAACGCCAGCGCGCGATCGATGACGTTACGCAGCTCGCGCACGTTGCCGGGCCACGCGTGCACCATCAGTCGCTCGAGATTGGCTCCGGTGACGCGAGGAGCGATGTCGAAGCCGCGACGAATCAACAACTCCTCGACGATGGGCCCGATGTCTTCTCGCCGCGCACGAAGAGGAGGCAGCTCGAGCGAGAGCACGCTCAGTCGATAGAAGAGGTCACTGCGAAACGCTCCGCTGGCGACGCGCGTCGACAAGTCCACCGGAGTCGCCGCCACCACGCGCACATCGACCGGTTTCTCTTGATCAGCTCCGACTGGCTTGACCTGCCGCGTCTCCAACACGCGCAGCAGTCGCGCCTGCACGCCGGGGCTCACCACGCCGAGCTCATCGAGGAACAACGTGCCGCCATCCGCGCGCTGGAACGCTCCCTTGCGGTCCGACACCGCGCCGGTGAACGCGCCCTTCACGTGACCGAACAATTCGCTCTCGAGCAGCGACTCGGGGAGCGCTCCGCAGTCGACCGCGACGAACGGCTTCTTCCGCCGCGCGCTCTGCTCGTGGAGCGCACGCGCGACGAGCTCCTTGCCCGTGCCCGTCTCGCCCGTCACCAGCACCGTCACGTCGCTCTGCGCGGCGAGTTCGAGCACCGCGAACACTTCACGCATCGCGAGGCTCTCGGCGACGAGCTCTCCGAAGCGACGCGCGTTCGAGGGAGCGAGCTCGAGCGCGCGCATCTGCGGCTGAATGCGGATGAAGGAGCGACCGATCTTCAGCGTCACGCCCGGCTCGAGCACCGCTTCCGTCACGCGCACACCTTCGAGCCAGGTGCCGTTGGTGCTGCCATCGTCACGCAACGAGAAGCGCGCGCCTTCGGGAGCGATGACGCAGTGTCTTCCCGACACACGCTCGTCGGTGAGGACGAGGTCGTTGCTCGAAGACGTGCCGATGGAGCGCGAGCCGTCGAGCGTCACTGCGCGGCCGAGGTCGGGGCCTTCGACGACCACGAGCTGACAGCGCGTCGGTGCTCCGGTCGGTTCGAGCTGGGTGGTGAGGCGCGTCTGCATCGAGCGATGGAGAGCATAGTGAGTTCTCCCTCACCCCACCTTCTCCCCGAGGGAGAGGGAGCGCACACTATGCTCGCGCCTCGTGTCCTTCCCGCGCCCGTTTGGTCCCTTCCAACTCGAAGCACGCCTGGGACAAGGCGGCATGGCCGAGGTCTTCCGCGCGCGCGCGTTCGGCGCGTCGGGCTTCGAGAAGATCGTGGTGGTGAAGACGCTCCGAGAAGAGCTCGTCGGCGTCGCTGAGCTCGAGCGCATGTTCCTCGAAGAAGCGCGTCTGCAGGCCCGACTGTCGCATCGCAATCTCGTGCAGGCGCACGACTGCGGAATCTTCGAAGGCCGCGCGTGGGTGCGGCTGGATCTCGTCGATGGCGTCGAGCTCGCTGCGTTGCCGCTCCCGCTCAGCGCCGACCTCGTGCGTTTCATCGGAGCCGAGCTCGCCCTCGGCCTGCACGCGCTGCACGAAGCGCGCGACGAGTCAGGGCGTCCGCTCGGCATCGTGCACCGCGACGTGAGCCCGACCAACGTGCTGCTCTCCAGACTCGGAGAGGTGAAGCTCGCCGACTTCGGCATCGCGCGCGCCACGCAGCTTCGAGAGCAGACGCGCAGCGGCGTGCGGAAGGGAACGTACGCGTACATGTCTCCCGAGCAGGTCAGCGGGAAGACGTTGAGCACTGCGTCTGATCAATTCGCGCTCGCGTCACTGCTCGCTGAGCTGGTGACCGGCAAGCGCACGTTCGACGCGCCGACTCCACTGGAGACGATGGATGCGATTCGCTCGGGAGCAACTCCGGCGCTCGAGACCGTCGACGCTCTGCTGCGGGCGGCGCTGATCAGAGCGCTGCAGAATGATCCATCGCTGCGTTTTGCGTCGAGTCGTGAGTTCCGCACCGCGATGATCAACTCAGGTCCGGTCGCTGATGAGCTTGCGCTCGCTGCGCTCGTCGCTCCTCAGCCGCAGAATGCGCAGGTCAGTGACCGCGCGCAGACTCGCATCGATACGCGCGCTGATGAGAAGCCGGACTTTCCCTCACCCTGACCCTCTCCAGCAGGGGCGGGAGAGGGAATTTTCGCGCTGACAGCGTTCGTTCCGGGTGCTGAAACCGTGGCATGTCCCGCCTCGCGCTCGTGCTGATTCCCTTCATCGTGTTGCCCGGCTGCTTCTGCATGTCTCGCGAAGAGAAGCTCAAGAAGGCCGAAGACGAAGGCAACCTGCTCATCGCCACCAAGGCCAAGCTCCTCAAGGGCGCCGGAGAAGCCGCCAAGAAGGAAGGCAAAGAGGCCGCCGAGACCGTCTTCGAAGGCACCGGCGAAGTCGTGAAGGGCATCGGCGAAGGCGTCGAGAAGGGCCTCAAGGCCGTGAAGGTGAAGCTCGACGAATCGGTCGCCGCCAACGGCATCGGCGTCACGCGCGCCGCCCGCGGAGAAGAAGGCACCGCCGCGCACACCGTCACCGCGTACGTCACCTTCGAGAAGGCCTTCACCGGAACGCTCGAGCTGCGCGCCTACGGCACCGACGACGCCGAGGTCGGCCGCGTGAAGGTCGAGGTCACCGAGAAGGAAAGCGGAGCGCACTACGTCGACTTCACCTTCGACCAGCGCACGCCGCTCCTCACCGCCGGCTACGTGCAGCTGCGTGTGACGCCGAAGGCCCCGTGAGCGCACCGGTCTTCGACGAGGTCGTCCTCGCCTCCACTTCTCCGATGCGCAAGGCGCTGATGGACGCGCTCGGGATTCCGTACGTCGTCGAAGCGCCCGGAGTGGATGAAATCGTCCCGCCCGGCACTCCGCCGCAACATGCGGTCGCGTTGCTCGCCGAGCGGAAGGCGCGGGCCGTCTACGCGCGCAAACCCAAGGCGTTGATCATCGGGTCTGATCAGCTCGCCTCGCTCCACGGCAACACGCTCGGAAAACCGGAAGACGCAAAGGCCGCACGCGCGCAGCTGTCTTCGCTCCGCGGCCGCACGCACGAGCTCTTCACCGGCGTCTGCGTCATCGCCAATGGCTTCGTGGTCACCGAGGTGGACACCGCGCGCTTGACCGTGTGGCCGCTCTCCGATGTCGAGCTCGATGGCTACATCCGCACCAACGAATGGCAGGGCTGCGCCGGGAGCTACCGCATCGAAGGCCGCGGCCAGGCGCTGTTCGAGCGCATCGACGGTGACCGCACCGCGATTCAAGGTCTGCCGATGCAACGCGTGACGCGCATTCTTCGTGAGGCCGGCGTCACGTTCTTCTGAGTTTCTCCGAGGGGGATTTCATGCGGCCGTTGGTGTGCGTGTTGACGTTGATCAGCGCGGCTGCGTTCGCGCAGAGCGAGAGCGTTCCTGACGCCGGTGTACCCGAGACGCCGAAACAGGTCGTGGTGCTCGAGCCGCCTCCGGCTGCGAAGCCTCCGCCCGAGCCGCCGAGCGCGCGCGACCGCCTCGGGAGCTCGTTCGGCATCGGCTTCCTCGGCACCGCGAACGTGTTCAAGGCGCAGGCCGATGTGAATGGCTTGCCGCTCCCGATTCAGCGGACCACGGTGCCAGTGCTCGGCGCGCGCTGGTGGACTCCGATTCGCCGCATCGGTGTCGAGCTCGGCCTCGGCGCGATGGTGTCGGGCAGCTACAGCGACGCTCCGATGATTCCCGGAGGCGCGGTCGGTGACGGCCCCGCCACGACCGAGATGTTGGTGCATCTCTCGGTGCCGCTGATGTTGGCGAGCACGCGGCACACGATTCTGTTCGTCGCTCCGGAGTTCCGGTTTGGCTACTCGCGCTTCCAGCCCGACACGACCGGCAATGGTGTGGTGACCGCCTCGACCATCGACGCGAGCTTGAAGGCCGGCGTGGAAATCTTCTTCAGCTTCATCGGGCTCGACAACTTGAGCATCGAGGCGGGCGTGCGCGCGGGGCTGACGTACGAGGCGCGCTACGTGGTGACGTCGTTGCCGCTCGAGCCGGTCATCACCGCGGTGACGTCGCAGACGCGCTTCACGACGTCGCTCATCGCGAACCCGTGGGACCTGTTCACGTCGACGTTGGCGGCGCGCTACTACTTTTGAAGCTGATCAGCTGATCAGTCGAGCTCTTCGCGCCGCGTGCCCTGGCGAAAGGCCCAGCCGCAGATGCGATCTTCCTGCGCGCGCGCGACGTCGCGGAACTCGACCGCGAAGCCGTTGGCATAGACGCGGATGACCTTCGCGAGGCAGCGAATCTCCATCGACTCGAGGTTGAAGGCGCACTCGCCCTCGGTGCCGAGCGTGGGGAGCGGGCTCACCGGGATGTGACGCATCACCGCGGCGCCGCTGGCGCTGACGTCCACCGTGCGGAAGAGCTCGAAGCCGCCCTCCCACGAGAACGTGAAGCGCAGCGCGGCGCGTACGCGGAAGAAGCGGCGGCGGTTGACGGACATGGCGTTGGTTCGTTTCCCTACCCATCGCCGTCGCCCAGGGGGCTTTGGCCTTCGGACATCGGCACGCTGCGGGTTTTCATTAAGGTGCGCTTCATGTCGGTGACCTACGGACGGCCCGTCGCCCTGCTCGCGTTCCTCGGAGCGACCGTCGGTCCCGCCCTCGATGGCCTGCACACGTACTCCGGAGCGACCTGGTACCCCGACGCGCAGTTCTTGAAGTCGGTGTGGTGGTGTCCGCCGCTGTTCTGCGCGGCAGGCGTGGCGATTGGGCTCGGGCGGTTGCTGACGGAGCGCGTGATGAAGGTGGAGACGCACGCTCCGGGCGGTCGCGCGGTGGCGGTGACGATGGGCGCGTTCGTCGTTGCGTATGCGGCGTCGGGTTTTCTACCGGTGAGCGAGGTCGCGCGCGCGGTGTTGTTGTTGATGGGAGCGGTGGCGTTGTGGGCGGCGTTCGATCGCACCCTCGCCGCGGTGCTGTGCATGGCGTCGGCTGGAGCGGGCGGGTGGCTCGTCGAGCACACGCTCGTGGGGCGCGGGCTGTTCTTCCACCGCGAGGTGTTCCTCGATGGCGTCGCGTTGTGGATTCCGCCGCTCTACTTCACTGCGGCGCTCGCCATCGGAGCCGTCGCGCGGCAAGTCGCCGTACGCGAGTGAACTCGACCAGTGAGTGAATCTGGCTGTTCGCTGCCTTGAGCAGAGCCGAACGCCCAATTCCTCGAGGTCGAAGTGGGGTAAGACTTGGCCGTGCCGAACGGCGAAAGAGCCCCTCTTCTTCGAGGGAACTATCCTCACTCAACCAGTGAGTGAATCTGGCTGTCCCCACGACCAATTTCACGCAGTGGTCGACCTTGCGTCGAAGATTGCGCCCAATGCGCATCGGTCTTCGCTCGGAGTGAGGGGCTGTTGGTTTCTCGGCACGGCGAACGGCTACCAACAACCACTTCGACCTCACGGCAGTGTCAGCGCCCGCAATGCTCACCGCGCGCAGGAGTTCGACGCACAACGCACACCACGACCACGCATGACGGACCACGCATGACGGACCACGCGTGACGGACCACGCATGACGGACCACGCATGACGGACCACGCATGACGGACCACGCATGACGGACCACGCATGACGGACCACGCATGACGAACCACGCATGACGGACCACGCATGACGGACACGCATGACGGACCACGCATGACGGACCACGCATGACGGACCACGCATGACGCGACCACGCATGACGCACCACGCATGACGGACCGCGCATGACGCACCACGCATGACGGACCGCGCATGAAGGACCACGCATGGCGGACCACGTCCCCGCGACGCACTCACTCAGCACGACGCACTCACTCAGCGCGACGCACTCACTCAGCGCGACGCACGAACGAGACACGACACACGCAGCAACTGCGCGACTCTCCCTCACCCTGACCCGCCGTCACGGCTTCGGCTATGACGCGGGCCCCATGCGCTTCACCCTCGTCCTCACCCTCCTCGTCCTCGCCGGCTGCGGCGCCGCTGAGTTCCACACGCGCGACCCGTACGCAGACGCAGGCCTCGGCGACGAGCTCGACGCGGGCGTGACGGGCGGAGGCTCCGCAACAGGTGGCGGCGGCGGAGCAACTGGCGGCGGCGGAACAACTGGCGGCGGCGCAGCAACCGGCGGCGGCGCAGCAACCGGCGGCGGTGCAGCGACTGGCGGTGGTGGAGCGACCGGCGGCGGCGGCGGCACGACCTGCGACGCAACGAGCTGCGCCACCGGCTGCTGCGCCAACAACACCTGCATGCCTGGCACCACCACCACGCAGTGCGGAACGGGTGGCGCGACCTGCTCCGCCTGCGCGATGGACGACGTGTGCTCCGCGGGGGCGTGCGCGCTCGACCCGGCCTCCCGCTGGCTCGTGCGCCCCACCACGCTCACCGTTCAAGCCGGCTGGGACGCGACCTCACCCGCCGACGTCGAGCTGGGCCTGTGGTGCCCCGCCTCGATGAGCAGCATCACCGCCATCATGCCGAAGGTCGACGACGACAACACACCGTCGTGGAGCAGCGGCGGCTGCACGCTCACGGCTGATCAGCTGATCACCACCGGCTTCGACTTCGACGCCATCGATCAAGACGTCTTCGACTTCCAGCAAATCGCGGCGCGCACGCACGTCAGCATCACCGAAGCGCACCTGCGCGCTGGAGTCCGCACCGGCTCCATCGGCACCATCACGTCCATCACCTTCACGCTCACGCGGCAGTAGCGCTCACTCGAGCGTCCACCCCACGCTGAGCATCACGAACAGCCGATTGTTCGGAGCCAGCGTCGGCGCGGTGAAGTCCAGTCCCGGCGCCTGCAGCGGACCCACCGCGTACACCGAGTACGGCATCACGTTGCCGCCCACCATGCCGCGCAGCCACAGCCCGCGCACCGCCTTCACCTTTCCTTCCATCACCGCCCGCAGCTCGATTTGCGGTGACGAGAACCGCGCCGCGTCGCTCCACCGCAACACGTTACCGTCGGCATCGACGCCTTGATTCGCGGCCGCCGTCGTCAGGCGCGGACCCGAGACGTGCGCCAACACCGACGCGCGCGGCCCGTCGTCCCACAAGGTGTACGTCACGCGCGCGTTGCCGAACCACATCGGAGACGCCAGCAACTCCGTGCCGTCATCCGCGGTGGTGAACGCGCCGGTGAACGTCGCCCCGTAGCTCAGCGCGCCGAACGTGCCTTCCACCAGGCCCTGGACGCCGTGGTTCAGCAGGCCTCCGGTGTTCTGGTACGCGGTGAGCGGCGGGTCCTCGGGCAACGCCTCCAACCGAATCAGCGACGTGAAGCGCGACGCAAAGCCCACCAGCGCGAAGCGGTGCCGCCCGAGGCGCTGCTCGTAGCCCAGCTCTCCGGTCAACACGCGCTCCGGCGTCAGCAGCGGGTTGCGCACCTGAAAGCCCTCGTACTGCGCGAAGCGCTCGTAGCCGCTGGGCGAACGGAACGCGCTGCTCACCACCACCTTGAAGCGGCCTTCCCACGGCGCGGTCCACGTGACGGCTCCGCGCGGCGCGACGTTGGGCGCGAAGCCGCTCTGCGTGTCGACGCGCACGCCCGCGTTCAGCAGCAGCGAAGGCAGCAGGCGCGCGCGTTGCTGGGCGTAGGCCGCGACCTGCCATTCCAGCGCCTCGTAGGCGTTCGACTCCGCGAGAATCTGACCGTCGAGCGTGGCGTCGACGTTGGTCGCTCCGAACGCACGCGCGCGGCCATCGACGCCGAGCATCAAGGGGAAGCGGCCGTCACCGAGCCAGTCGATGGTCGCCTGCGCCTCGAGTCCGCCCCACGTCGCGCGGCCACGCGTTTCCAGGAGGAACGAGAAGTTCGCCGGGTCGGCGCCCTCGGGCAGCTCGCCCGTGCCGTTCGTCAGGAAGGTCGAGCTCTGCTGCGCGCCGAGGTACTCGTAGTCGTCGAAGTACCCGCGCACCATCATCGAGAAGTGCGGGTTCAGCACGCGCGCCCACCGCAGCTCGAGGTCGAAGGAGCGGTCACGCTCGTAGGCACGGCCGTCGAAATCCACCGCCACACCGAAGCCGTCGATGGCCGGCGTGTTGCGCGAATAGCTCGCCGCGCGCGCGAAGCCGGTGACGTCTCCCCAGCGCGACTTGAGCCACAAGCTGGTGGTGCGGGTCGCGTAGCGCCGCGTCTCGCCTCCCCACTCGCCCGCGGGGCCGCTCGCGGTCCACCGCTGCGGCCACTCGCTGGTGCCGTCACCTTCGACGAGCCCCGTCTGCTTGCCGAACTCCAGCGTCTGGCCCTGGTGCATGAAGTACTCGCCCGCCGCGGTGACTTCGAACGGCAGCCCGAGGAGCTCGGTCGACCAGCCGCTGAGCAGCGAGACCCGACCGGTGCCGCCAAAGCCCTCGGGCGCGAACGACAGCGAGCCATCGGCACGTTGCGCGGGGAGCAACGCGCCCTCGAGCGTGACGCGCATCAACCCAATCTCCGCCGCGCGCCGCGTGACGACGTTCACCACGCCCAGCATCGCGGAGCTGCCGTACAGCACGCTGCCGGGACCGACGACGAGCTCGAGGTGGTCGATGAGCTCGATGGGCATCGCGAGGCCCTGCTCGTAGTAGGCCGTTCCGTTCCAGCTCTCGTTGAGCGTGTGGCCATCGACCACCACGAGGAAGTGGTTGCCGTAGTCACCCGAGAGCAACACGCCCCGCGCGCCCACTTCGACGGCGTGGAGTGGATCCTGCGCGACCATTCCCATCGAGAGGAAGTTGATGGCCTCGTGCAGCGTGCGCAGGCCGAGCGAGCGCAGCTGCGCCGAGGTGACGACCGTGACCGTCGCGGGAGAGTCATCGACGCGCTCCTCAGCGCGGCTGGGGCCGGAGACGACCGGCGTGTCGAGCAGGCCCGCGAGGTCGCCGGTGCCGAGCTCTTCCGACCCTCCGTCGGGAACGTCGGCGAAGGCGGCCGAGGCGCACAGCAGCAGGGAACAGAGCGCGACCTTCATGGAACCACCGTCATCAGCTTGATGACCTCGGCGCGGAAGTCGGACTGGTGCCGGCGCGCAGAGGTGAGGTTGAAGAGCATGCGTGGCTTGCCATCGACGAGGTCGAAGCCGAGGACGAGGCCCTCGTGCACTCCACGCGGAGTGGCGCTGATGGTGATGAGCTGCCGGCCCTCGAGCCCGGTGGCGATGGCCTTCGACTCGGGAGCGAAGCCGGGCGCGAAGACGACGACGCGCGCGCCCGTGCGCTCCACCTCTTCGAGCAGCCGGGCGACGTCGGTGAAACGCAGCAGCACGTCGTCGTGGGGGACGCCTCCAACGACCGGAGCCGCGCGCAACGCGGTGCTCAGCTGCCGCGCGAACTGCTCCGACGGAGCGCTCTCGCGGTGCACGATGAGCACCTTCACGCGCTCGGGCGTCGCCTTCGCGAACGAGCGGTCGTAGCGCAGCACGCGCGCCAGCAACTCGACCTGGAGCTCCGCCGGCACGACCGGCTCATCGCGCTCGGGCGACGCGGCGAGACTGAGCAGGAGCGCCCACGCGAGCATCACGGTGGATCAGAGCAAGCGCGCTGCCAGCCCCTCGCTGTGACGAGTTGGACCCGACGAACGTGGGTCGGTCATTGGCGACTGGGTGCGTTCTCACCTCCCGAGTGGCTGGCGCAAAATCAGCGCGCGCCCGAATTTCGCAACGGTCGGAGGCTGATCCACGCTGCACGAGATCTGCACTCTCCATACCGGAGTGCGCGCGCTTCCCTCACGAGTCGGCAGCTGGCTGGTGGCGGGAGCCCTCGCTCCGCTGCTGGTAACCCTGTTGCTCTCCTGGGTCGTCTCGGCCGTCGTGGAACGCAGCATGTTGCGCGACTCCCTGCAGCTCGAGGCGCGCACCTTGAGCCGCCTCGGCGCAGACCTCGTCGCCGCGCCGCTGGAATTCGAAGACCAGACCAGCCTCGACGACACGGTGCGCTCCATCAGCGCGACCGCCGACTTCGAGTACCTGGTGCTGGTGCGCTCCGACGGGTCCATCGCGGCCTACAGCGGCGACCCCAACTTGCGCGATGCGCTCGCGGCCAGCGTGCGCAGCGGAGAGACACCCACGCTGTCGGCTGACGTGTTGTCGGCCCGCAGCGACTCCGTGGTGGCCGGCAAGAAGGTGGGCTCCATCGCCGTGGGGCTCAACACCCGCAACGGCCAGAGCGCACTGCTCCGCCGCCGCTGGTTCGCCGGCATCGGCTCGCTGCTCGCCGCGTTGGTGGCCGCGGTGGTGGTGCTCTCGCTGGTGCACATCATTCGCGGCAACAGCGCGCGCATCGAAGAAGACCGCCGCGTATTGCGCGAGACGGGACAGCTCGCGCGCGTCGGCGGGTGGGAATTGCGCATGCCATACGGGAAGTGGCTCCTCACCGACGAGGCGCGCGCGGTGCTCGGTGTGACGGGTGAAGCGCCGCCCTTCCTCGCGATGCTGGGCACGCAGAGCCGCGCGCTGGTGAACTGCATCGACCGCGGAGAGCCCTTCGACATCGAAACCGAATTGGCCGACCACCGCTGGCTGCGCGTGCAGGGCCAGGCGGAACGGGGGCCCACCGGCAAGACGCTGCGCGTGTTCGGCGCGTTGCAGGACGTCACCGAGCACCACCTCGCGCGAGAACAGGCGCTCGCCGCGTCGCGCGCCAAGTCGCAGTTCCTCGCCAACACCAGCCACGAGATGCGCACGCCGCTCAACGGCATCCTCGGCATGACGACGCTGGCGCTCGAGACGCAGCTGACGGCCGAGCAGCGCAGCTACCTCGAAGCGGTGGTGCTCTCGGGGCGCACCATGTTGGCCACGGTGAACGACCTGCTCGACTTGAGCCGCATCGAGTCGGGAAAGTTGTCGCTCGAGGTGAGGCCGCTCGACCTCGCGCAGGTGGTGAGCGACGCCACGCGCACCTTGTCGACGCTCGCGCAGGCCAGAGACGTGCAGCTCGTGGTGTCGGTGCCCGCCCGCTTCGAGACGCGCCGCCTCGGAGACGCCGCGCGCGTGACGCAGGTGGTGCTGAACCTGGTAGGCAACGCGGTGAAGTTCACGCCGCGCGGCGAAGTGGAATGTGCGCTCGCCGACGGCGCCTCGCTCGACGAGCTGGTGTTGTCGGTGCGCGACACCGGCATCGGCGTTCCGCCCGAGCGACAAGACGCCATCTTCGAGGCCTTCACCCAGGCCGATGGCTCGACCAGTCGACGCTACGGAGGCACCGGGCTGGGCCTCACCATCACGCGCGAGCTGGTGCAGTTGATGGGGGGTCGCGTGTCCATCACGAGCGAAGTGGGCCGCGGCTCGACCTTCACGGTGCATCTCAAGTTGCCGCGTGACCCGAGTGTGGGCGCCGACGCGCGGCTCGTGGCGCAACCCACGCGGAAGGCGCTCATCATCGACCCCGCGGCGACCTCGCGACGCGCGCTCGAAACGGCGCTGCAGCGCCACGGTTGGGGTGCGGTGCTCGCGTCGTCCGCGCAGGACCCGGAGGCGCAGCGCTTCGAGGGCGAGTTGGTCTTCGTCGACGTGTGCGCGTTGCCGGAGTCGACGTCGGCTCCACTCGATGAGCGCACGGTGGTGACGGTGCCCTTCGGCTACGCGGGCACGGTGCCGACCGCGCTGCGCACGTTGTCGAAGCCGCTCGCGTTCGAGGAGCTGGCGTCGGTGCTCTCCTCGGCGCGCTCACGCACCGCGCAGGCGCAGGCGGGGCCGAAGTCGAGGCACACGCCGGTCCCGCGGGTGGTCGACGTGTTGCTCGCCGAAGACAACGCGGTCAACGCGCGCGTCGCGCGGGCGCTCATCGAGAAGGCCGGCCATCGCGTGCTCCACGTGTGGAACGGCGCCGATGCGCTGCGCGAGTTGGAGACCAGGCGCTTCGACCTGGTGCTGATGGACTTGCAGATGCCGGAGCTCGACGGGCTCGAGGTCACGCGGCTGTGGCGCGCGCAGGAAGGCCAACGTGGGGTGACGCCGATGCGCATCGTGGCGATGACCGCGAACGCGATGGCGTCGGATGAGACCGCGTGCCGCGACGCCGGGATGGACGATTTCCTGCCCAAGCCCATCGATGTCGCGCGGCTGCGGTCGCTCCTCGCGTCGGCTGCGAGCGCCGCGGTGCCAGAAGCGGCGTGACGAGTTCTTCTCAGTTGGCTCGCAACCACTCATGACGAGTCGGTCATGAGCCATGACGCAGCACGAAGCCCGCAACGCCTTCGGACCGGAGCGAAGCAGAGGAGCACCCCGAGCCTTTCGGCACAGCGCAGAGTCTCACCTCACCACTCGACCCTCAGGCAGTTCAGAACGAGCCAGACAGGCTCACCGCACCGCCACCAGGCAGCGGCGCGAAACCCACCGACGCGGTGTCGCTCGAGCTCGACGACGAAGCCGATGAGCCACCACCCGTGAGGAACACGATGACGCCGGTGATGAGCACGCCCGCTCCGATGCCCGCGACGACCAGCGCCGAGTTCTGCGCGCCCGCCGCCTTCGCATACGCCGCGTAGGCCGCCGGGTTGTTGCACTGCATGCCCGTGGGGCAGAGCATCGTGTACTCGCCCGAGGCTCCAGCCGCGCTGCCACCGAGAATGCCCGAGACGATGAGCGTCGCCGCGCCCGCGCCCGCGATGATGAGCCCCGCCGTGCGCTGACCAGTCATGAACGGCTTCGCATCGCCGCCGTTCTCCTCAATCTCCGGCAGCGGCTTCTTCACCGGAGCGACCGCGACGGGCTTCTCGACCGGCTTCTCCACCGGCTTCTCGACCGGAGGCGTGGGCGGCGGCTCGGGCTGCGCGACCACCACCGGCGGCGCGGAGATGCCGAGCAACGTCTGCAGCGGCCCCACCAGCGACGCAGCCACCTTCGGCTTGAGCGCCTCGCTCAGCCCCGCGAGCTTGCCATCGGCCTCCGCGAGTCCGACGCGCTTGCCGTCTTCCTCGATGGAAATCGCTTCGGCGCGCGCGAACGCGTCGTCGAGCACCGTGCCGACCTCGACCAGCACCATCGCGGGGAACTTCTTCTTCCGCGCGGCCTCGACGAGGCACGGCTTCTTGCCGTTGCACTTCGAGAGGTCTTCCACCGCCGCGCTGTTCGGCACGCCCGACGCGGTGAGCTGCGCCGAGACGTCACGCGCCAGCTCCATCGCCCTGGCCTGCGGCACGCCCGAGCGGCGCATCAACACCACCCACGCCTCGCCACCAGGTGCAGCCGGCGCAGCGCTCAGAGACATCGCCAGACAGAGGGTCAACATGGTGGCTCTCCTTGGACTGCGAAATCAGAAATCGGTGCTCTGCTCGAGGCGCGAGATGGCGGACTCGAGGCGGTCGCGCTCTTCGTCACCCAGCGTCGGGTCGTCGAGCCGCCCCTGAATCTTCTGCACCTGCTTCACATACAAATCGACGCTGTTGCCTGCCTGCGTCGCCTTGATGAGTCGCGTCTCGAGCTTCTTGATGCGCGCCTGCAGCTTCGCGGTGGGGTTGGTCTTCTTCACCGGCGTCGGATTCGGCGTCTTCACCGCGACCGGCTCGGGCGTCTTCACCGCGACAGGCTCCGGCGTCTTCACCGCGACCGGCTCCGGCGTCTTCACGGGCTCGGGCTCGGGTGTCTTCACCGCGACTGGCTCCGGCGTGACCGGATTCGCTTGCACCGGCTCGACTGGCTTGGGCGGCTCGACCGGCATCGGAGTCGGAGTCGGAGGTGGATCCACCTTCGCGACTTCAGCGACGGGCTTCGGAGGCTCCGCGGCCACCGGAGGCGGCTTCACCTCAGCGATGGGCTCCTTCGGCGTCTCCGTATTTCCTCCGCCGCCACCCGTGACCACCGCGACACCACCGATGAGCAGCAGCACCAGCACCGCGAGCCCGACGATGAGCCCACGGTTCGACTTCGGCAGCTGAATGTCCGACTGCTCCGACGAGCCTGCGGCCGACGCCGACTGCTCGGCCACGTGCGCGGAAAGCTCACGGTCGGTCTGCGCCAGCTGCTGCGGCGTGTTCGGAGGCGACATCCGCGGAGGCAGCAGGTTGGTCTGCATCGCCTCGAGCGGCATGCCATCAGCGCGCGTCTCGTTGGGATTCGGCCCAGCCTTCGCAGCCGGCGGAATCGTCACCATCATCGGCTGCATCGCGCTCTTCACGGGGTCCAACGCCGCGAGCGACGGAGAAGGCACCACACCCGCAGCGGGCCCGGGCTTGCGCGCCGCTTCCTGCACCAGCTGCTCACCCCGCCGCGCGATGGCCGCGGCCTTCTCGCGCTCGGAGATGGTGATTTCCAGCTGCATGCGCTTGGTGGTGGTGTCCGCGAACTCCTTGCGCAGGTTGTGAACCACCTGGCGCACTTCATCGGCCGAGCGGTACCGGTCCTCAGGCGCCTTCGACATCAGCTTGAGCACCATCTCGTCGACCGCGTCGGGCAGCGACATCACCACGCTCGACGGCCTGGGAGGCGCTTCCTGCTGGTGCGCCATGATGACCGCCACCACCGAGTCGGCGATGAACGGCAGCCGGCCGGTGAACATCTCGAAGGCCATCACGCCCACCGCGTACAAATCCATCGCGGGGCCGATGTTGCCGCCCTTGGCCTGCTCGGGCGCCATGTACGACGGCGTGCCGACCATCAACGACGCGCGCGAGACCGGAGTCGCTCCACCGAGCACGCCCAGCTTCGCGATGCCGAAGTCGAGGAGCTTCACGTACCGCGCGCCGTCGCGCTGCCGGCACAAGAAGATGTTCGACGGCTTCAGGTCGCGGTGAATGACGCCCGCGGTGTGCGCCGCAGCGAGCGCGCTCAAAATCTCATCGAGGATGATGAGCACGTCGCCCATCGGCATGAGCCGACGCTCTTTGGCGAACATCTGGAGGATGGCGTCGAGCGACTCGCCATCGAGGTACTCCATGACGATGCACTGGCGGCCATCGGGCAATTCGCCGAACGCGAACACGTCGATGATGCCGCGGTGACCGACCTGGTTGACGGCGCGCGCTTCGGCGACCAGCCGCTGCACGACGTCGGGGTTGTCAGCGACCTCTGGCCTGAGCACCTTGATGGCGACGCGCTTGCCAATCATGGGCTGCTCGCCTTCGTAGACGATGCCCATGCCGCCGCTGCCGAGGCGGCCCTTCACGACGTAGCCGCTGACGTGCGCGCCGATGACCGGGTCGCGGTGTTTGGTCGGCCCGAGGCCATCGTCCGCTGCGCTGGGCACCGAGATGATGCCCGGCGTGATTTGCGGCGAGCGGCCAGCGAATGGAGACGGCAGCGAGTTGACGGTCTCTTCCTCGGCCTCGTTCCGCGAAGACGAGGACGGGGCCTTGATCATCGTCGCCTTGTGGCGCTCTTTGTCGTCGTCAGTCGCCATCACCGCTCCCTGCAGCTCACTTCACCCAGAGCTGCAGCTGCTCTTGAGCCGGCATCGAGTTGTTCCACTTCGACACGTCCTGCAGCCAGTGGAGGCCGCTGCCGTTGTTACACGCGTGGTAGATGTTCGGGTAATTCAGCGCCGCCACGGTGCACGAGAAGTTGAACGGGTTGGGCACCACGGTGGTCATCGGGCCGGTCCATTCCGCGGCGATGAACGGAGTGCGGTTGAGCAGGTCACCGTTGCGCAGGTTGGTCATCGCCGTCGCTCCCGCGGTGGTGGTGGCCGAACGCGAGCCCGCCTGACCGGCCGTGCGCAGGTGCAACACGGAAGCGGCGTTGGCGAACGCCCGCGCGATGGGCAGCTGCGCGTACGCACCCGGAGCGCCCTGCACGATGGGCATCGCACCCTCGAAGTAGAACTGCTGACCACCGAGCGAGTTGCTGTCCTCGAGCAACATCCAACCGCCGCCGTTGAACGTCATGTCGCAGGTGACGGGCACCGCCGGGTACGCCGGGTCGGGCGCGACGGCGTACACACCATCGGTGGCGGTGGGGGTGGCGGTCTTCAGCACGGTGCACGTTTGCGGAGGCGCCAGGTAGCTGAGTTCGATTTCCTTGTTGGGGAATGCGGCGGGGAAGTTCTCGCCGCAGAAGCCGCCACCGGTGATGTCCATCACCTGAGTGTTGATGGACGCGATGGCCGTGCCCGATGGCACGAAGCCGGCGGGAATCCAGCGATTGGTGGCCGCGATGGAGAACGGCAGACCACGCAGGTCGATGTTGGCGACCCCGGTGTCCGCTCCGGCGTTGCAGTCACCGCACGAAGCCGCCGGCCAGCGGGAGACGACGGTCGCGCCGAACGGCCCACCAGTGACCGAGCCCGCCGAGGACGAGAAGGTGAAGTCGTTGGGGTCGATGCGGCGCGTCACCGGATTGAACGCGTAGCGCGTGAAGCGGGTGGTGACGGTGTTGGTGCCGGAGCCGAACGAGCGGCCATCGTAGGTGGCGAAGTTCTGCGTCGTGCCGCGGTTGTAGACCGTGAGGTACATGCGCGGCGTGGAGCCACCGACGCCGGTGCAGAACGCGGTGTACGGGCGAGACGGGTCTCCGTCGAACGCGAACTGATGCTCGGAGTCGCCGTACGAGATGTTCAAGTCAGCGCACGTGGTCGGCATCGGCAACACGCGGCCGTAGCCCGCCTTGCCCGCGGTCCCGGCGAAGAAGTTCTGGATGCGTCCATCGCCGCCGTTGCCGCCGTGCGCGCGGATGAAGTTCTTTCCCGACACAAAGACCGCTGTTGAGAAGAACGAGCCGCCTGCGCCGCCGCCGCCAGGGCCGGAGAAGTCCCAGCACGAGGTGGTCGAGGTGCCGCTCGGGCAGTTGGTGCCCGCCGGGTCGCCCTGACCAGCGCCGCCGAACACGTCGACGGGTCCGGAGAGCTCGACCAACGGAGTGAGCAGCATCACGATGCCGCCGCCGCGACCGCCCGCACCGCCCGGAGGGTTGTCGGCGAGCGTGCCGTCGGTGCCGCCGCTGCCTCCGCCGCCGCCGAAGAAGAGTTTGGTCATCAGCGTGCTGCCAATGGCCGCGCCGCCGTTGCCGGAGCACATCGACGTGCCGCGGTTCCCGGGGATGGCGTGGCCTGCGCCGCCTGCGGCGTTGCCGGTGGTGCCGAAGGGGCCGGGGCAGCCGAGGCCTTCACCGCGTCCACCGCCCGAGGCGCTGAAGTTGTTGCGCTCTTCGACCGCGCCGAGGCCATTGAGGGTCTCACCCTGGCGGCCGCTGGTGGCGACGACGGTGTTGGTCGGAGCGCCGTCGTAGCCCTTGGCGGCCATGTCGATGCCGCCGCCGTTGATTTGAATGCGACGCGTGGCGCGCAGCGCGAAGACACCGCCGGTCGTTCCGTTCCACGCGTCGGCCGTGAGCGTTCCGCCGCCGGTGAGGAACGTGCCGAAGTTGGGGACGCGCTGAATCATGACGCGCTGGTTGGTGCGCGCGGTGCCGAGGTTGGTGTCGTCAGCGGCGCCGTCTCCGTAGAACCTGGTCTTCGGGCTCTGGAAGGTGACGGTGCTGCCGGACACGGCGGTGACGCGACGCAGCTCGTAGTTGCCGACGTTGGCGACCGCGGCGCCCTGGCCCTGCTGGTTGATGAGGAGCACTTCGTCGCCGACGTTCAAGCAGCCCGCTGCCGGAGCCGCGCTGGTGGTGGCGGTGGTCGCGGTGAGCGCAGTGACGGAATAGCGAATCATCTCGGGGCAGGTGCGGCCGGTGGTGATGCTGGTCGTGGACAGGTTGATGACGCCGGCGTCGAAGGCGGCGACGACGAAGCTGTTGTTGGCGGGAATGCAGAAGCCGCCGGTGCAGCCGGTGCCGCAGCTCTGGCCGCAGACGCCGCAGTTCGCGTTGTCGTTGGTCAAGTCGGAGCAGTTCACGCCGCCGTCAGCGCCGGTGCAGGCGGTGTTGCCGACGCCGCAGCTCGAGCGGCAGGTGCCAGCGTTGCAGGTCTCTCCGGGGGCGCAGGTCTGGCCGCACATGCCGCAGTTCGCGCGGTCGCTGTTGGTGTTGACGCACGCGGCGCCGCACAAGGTCGAGCCGCCGCCGCACTGAGTGGTGCACATGCCCATGTTGCAGGCCTGGCCGGGGGCGCAGACGGTGCCGCACGCGCCGCAGTTCTGGTTGTCGGAAGCGAGGGTGGCGCAATTGCCGCCGACGCCCGCGTCCGCGTTGCACAACGTCTGCCCGGTGCCGCAGGTGGTGGAGCAGACGCCCATCAAGCACTGCTCACCGGAGGCGCAGGTGGTGCCGCAGCTGCCGCAGTTGGCGTTGTCGGAGGCGAGCGTCGCGCAGTACGGGAGGTTGGGAATCTGCGTGCAGAGGTTCTGGCCGACGCCGCAGGTGGCGGTGCAGTTGCCGCTGGCGCAGGTCTCTCCGGCGCCGCAGCGACGGCCGCACATGCCGCAGTTGACGTTGTCGGTCTGGAGGTCAGCGCAGGTCGTCACGCCGCCGTCGGGCGTGCACGTCGCGAGCGAGCCGGAGCAGCTGGTGCCGCACGTGCCGTTGCTGCAGACCTCTCCGGAGTTGCACGTCGTGCCACACATTCCGCAGTTGGCGTTGTCGGTCTGCGGGTTGGAGCAAACGCCAGCGTCACCGCAGGCGAGCTGACCGCTCTGGCACACGGCGCGGCAGTTGCCGGTCTGGCAGAAGGAGCCGCTGGGGCAGACGCGGCCGCACATGCCGCAGTTGTTGGAGTCGGTGTTCAGCGTGGCGCAGGTGCCGTTGCAGACTTCCTGCGACGCGGGGCAGACGGTGCCGCACACGCCGTTGCTGCAGACCTCATCGGACGCGCACGCGGTGCCGCACGCTCCGCAGTTCTGGGTGTTGGTGCGGGTGTCGATGCAGGTGACTCCGCACTGCGTGAGGCCGGGGGTGCAGGTGGTGACGCAGGCGCCGGCGCGACAGAGCGAGCCTGAGGCGCACGCGTTGCCGCAGCTGCCACAGTTTCGGGAATCGGCCTGCAGGTCGACGCACACGCCGTCACATTCGGTGCACGGTGTTGGAGGGGGAGGAACGCACGAACTCAGAACCGCCACAGCAAACGCAAAAAATGCAGCGAGGAACTGCGAGCGGCACAAGCGCATGTGATTTCCCCTCAACTTCGATGGCGTGGATTTCGACCGGGCTGGAGGATGGCCGAAGTGCAGTTGCAGTGCGAGTGATCTCTCAAGCATCGCGCGTCCACGCAAAGCGGCGCGAAAACCCGTAATCCCCAGTCACATCACGGATGTGGTGGGCGCATCGCGAAGGAGGACTCCCTCTCCCGCCCCTGCGGGAGAGGGTTGGGGTGAGGGGCAGTCAGCACTAGCGTTCGCGCCCATGAGCCGAATCGGCGTAGCGATCACGATCGTGGCGTTTCTGTGCGGCTGCCCCTCAGTTCCTGGATCAGACGGAGGCAGCGGAGGAGGCGGAAGCACCACGACCGGCGGAGGAGGCGGCGGCGCCACGACCGGCGGCGGCGGTGGATCAGACGGAGGCGGCGGAGGCACCACGCCCGTCGGAGTCGGAGTGCCCATCGTCTTCGTCTCGCGGCAAATCCATCCCGACGGCTCCTTCTATTGGGACTCGGCGAAAGACATGGCGGGCGTCGGAGCGCACTCGCGCACGCGGCCGTCGGCGCCGGGAAAGCTGCTGCTCCTCTCAGCGACGGGAGAATTGAGAACGCTCATCGACGGTTCGGCGCCGACGGCAGCGACGCTCAACCTGGTGGACGTGAACTCACCGGCTGTCTCGTACGACGGCACGCGCATCGCGTTCGCGGGCCTCCCGCAGCGGAGCGGAGGTCAGCAATGGCCGCTGACCGGAGTGGGCTCGAGCAACGGCGGCCAATTCGCGAATCCCGGAGCGTGGCGGCTGTACGTGATGAACGCCGACGGAACGAATCTGCGAGCGGTTGGAATTCCCGACGAGGTCCGTGACATGGAATACCAACGGCGGCTCGGTCCGGCGGCGGCGGCGCTGAGTGGGTACGACGACTTCGATCCGTGCTGGCTGCCAGACGACGAGCACCTGGTGTTCAGCTCGACGCGGTATCCGTCGTACGGGCACTACTCGGGAGCGCGGGCCTCTCAGCTCTTCACGGTGAAGAGCGATGGAACAGAGCTCAAGCGCATCACCAGTGAGCGCAACGGAGCAGACCGGCCGCTGGTCGACCCCGTGACGGGAGCCATCGTCTACGCGCGCTGGTGGCGCAACTTTCACTTCCCCACCGACGACCTGACTGACGCACCGCCGAGCGGGAATGATGAGACCGGCGTGCCGAACGTGGGCTGGCGCAACGACGTGCTGGGCATCGACTACCAGGCGACGGAGCAGCTCTGGAAGCGGCACAACGGCCTGACGGCGGACCGGTACGCGCGGCAGCAGAACGACACGATGTTCCGCAATGCGTGGCAGGTGTCGAGCATCAACCCCGACGGGACAAATCTGCACATGTGGACGGGGTTGTATCGATCTGAGCTGGAGAATCATTATTACGGAGGCGGCTTCGCGGACGACGGCACGTTGTTCGGCAATTTCTTTCCGATGTTGAACATGACTGAAGCAGCGGGCTTCGGAGGCATTCGCGAGCTGCAGCGAGGTCCTCACGACTGGCGCGGAGTGGTGGGTGCGTACCGCGTGCAGACGGACCCGAGCGCCTTCGTGGAGCCGAACGCGAAGAACGGCGCTCCGTCGTACGGCATCTACAAGGAGCTGTATGCGGGCGAGCCCGAGGTGCTGCCGGTCACTGGAGGCATGGAGCGCAACGGGCGGGTGCTCTTCTCGCGCACGGCGGCGGTGAGCGACATCGGGCAGGACTACGGGCTGTACGTGATGGAGCGAGACGGCTCGTCGCAGTCGCTCATCTACGACGCGCCAGGGACGGCGGAGCTGCGGCCTCGAGTCGTCGCGCCGCGCACCAAGCCGCCGCAGTTGCCGTTGCTGACGACGGCGGTCTCTCAGACGCCTCCGCGGCCGACGACGTTGACGACGAGTGATGTGAACGCGATGCCGACGGCGACGCAGCTGAGCGGAGCTCCGGGGAGCATCAACCAGGACGGCACGTTCACCTTCACGGTGTTGAACGTGTACGCGAACGCGGGAGTGGACGTGCCCATCGTGTCAGCGATTCCGATTGGCACCGCGGCGGAGCTGATTGGCTTCACGAACTACCAGCGGCACTCGCAAGGGAGTTTCCCTGTCGTCGACTGGCCGATTGAGCTCGAGCGCGCAGCCATTACGCCGCAGGGCTTCAGCGAGCTCACACCGCCGGCGCACGTGTCGTTGTTGAACAAATCCGGAGCGCGGATGGAGGCATCGCGCAGACGGACGGTGTCGCGCAGCCGCTGACCGATGCGTTGGCGCACGTGGCGGGGCTGAACTACGGCGTGCGAGGGACGCAGCAGGTGTGCGTGGGGTGCCATGCGGGGCACTCGATGATTCCGGTGCCGCCTCCGAGCGCGATGCAGCGCGAAATCGCGTCGTGGTCGAACCTGGCGCCCGGAGCGGTCGTGACGGCGAGCGCGTCAGACCCGAACGGCAGCCGGCTCTCGGCGTTGGTGGATCGCCAGGTGGAGCGAATCGACAACCTCTTCTACGCCTACAAATCGCCACAGAACGTGCGCCAGGGCGTGACGCTCACCCTCACGTTCCCCGTGCCGATCGAAGTGCGCGAAGTGGTGCTGTGGAACCAGGTGCAGCGGAGCAACTCGACGATTCGAGTCACGCAGTCGACGACGCGGTTGTTCTCCGACGTGGGGAAGACGCAGCAAGTGGGGCAAGCCGTGCAGAGCGGCGCGCTGAACGTGACCGGAGACACGGTGGTGGCGATCTCAGGCACTGGAGTGCGCGTGGTCGAAGTGACGCTCGACACGGTGACGGGACAATTCCAGGGCTACAACATCGCAACGCTCGGCGAGATCGAGGTCATCGCAAGAGGTCAGTGAGTGACGGAACTGGCCAAGGCCGTCCTTGCAGAACGGCCAGATCAACTTGATAGCTGATCGCAGTGATGCCCTTCGGAAGAGTGCCTCCGACAAACGAGGATGGCATGATCTTTGGAAACTGACCGTCAATTTTGTACACAAGTGCATCGAGGAGGGCGAACGAAGCCTGTCTTGCTTGCGAACCCGGGCGATAGCCCAACGCGACCAGGTTTTCACTCAATCCCTGAAAACGAGACAGCCGCTGCGCGACCAAGTCGATTGTTTCGCAGTTCGGCCGGGGTTCGAATCTGCAGAAAACGAGGAACAGAGGTTTTGACGCAGAGCTCGAAAGCTGAAACTGACCAGAGACCGTGATCTCACTGCTGTAGCGCGAAACTGTTGACTTGACCTCACAGCTCAGGCCGAGGCACTCAAGATCATGTGTTCCTCCGGTAGGTCCAGTCCAAGTTGGTGTTTCGCCAAGAGTCCAAAGTCGTTCGAGAACGAGCAACTCGCCGAGGACCGCGTGAGGCGCTTTTTCGCGCACCGCATTACCGAGAAGCTGTCGCCATCGTTGCCACCACGCTAACGGTTCGTTCGAGACCTCGATACGATTCCTATTCTGCTCACCCGGCTCCAAGAACTGAGCACAGACAACAGCAAATTCGTTACGCAGAGCCCCATGTGTTGATTGCAGTCGCACTTGAAGCCGCGGCAGGCCATCCAAAATCGCTTGGAATGAAAAGAGCTGCGCCCCCGAAAATGTCTCATTGACAATCACACCCGGCGCCGTGTCAATTGCGACTCCGAAGGCACCTGTCGGCTCCACAAAAATCCAGCCTGGTGCCGATTGTGGAAGTGCGCTTAGGCGCGCGACGGTTCCACGCTGCAAGTTCGCAAAACCCGAACGAATTTCCTCGAGAAGCATCATCCACCTCGCGCGGCCAAGGCAATCTTGTCCACATATCCAGCGATCCCGCCATCGAATAACTCAGGCTCGATCGACACGAGCCATGCAGTATT
>JAEUJS010000312.1 GCA_016792935.1 Archangium sp.
GGTCTTCCAGCCGTTCTTCTTCCAGCCGTGGATCCACCTGGTGATGCCCTGCATCACGTAGGTCGAGTCGGTGTGGAGCCGCACGTGTACCGGCCGCGTCAACGCATCGAGCGCGCGGATGACGGCGGTGAGTTCCATGCGGTTGTTGGTGGTGTCGGGTTCCCCGCCGAAGAGCTCTTTCTCTTTGCTGCCGTAGCGCAGGAGCGCGCCCCAGCCGCCGGGCCCCGGATTTCCGCTGCACGCACCGTCAGTGAAGATGTCGACGACGGTCGTCATGGTCGCAGCCACATCACGACGAGGTCGGTGCGGGGACCACCGAAACAGCGTTGTGCCCAGGTGACCACCGGCGCGTTTTGCCAGCTCGAGAGGCGCGCGCGTGAAATCTCGCAGCTGGGGTCGTTGATTTGGCCCGAGCCCGTCAGCGGGTTGGTGTGCGTGCGCCACTGCGATTCGTTCGGACCAATCGACACCAGAAAGATTTCGTCGCCATCGATGCCGGCCAGCACGCTGAGCAACACCCACGAGCGCCCCGCGACTTCGAGCGTCGCGAGCGAGTTGACGCGGTCCCACACGTAGCGTTCGGTCATCGAGTTGAGCGACTTGACCGCGACGAGGTTGGTGCCTGCGGCATTTCCTGGATCGGTGAAGGAGCCGCTCGCCACGCGCCACGAGCGCACGCGTTGGCGCGGCCCTGGTTGAGGAGCGCGGTCTTCGAACGCGAGCAACGCACCGCTCGCGCCCGCGGGACTGAGCGCGACGACACTTTCGATGGGCAGTTGATCAGCCGTCAACGTCGAGGCCGAATCGAGCCGCGTCCACGAGTTGTTCGAGGTCAGTGCGGCGTGCATCTGGAGTTCGACGCGCGGGTTCATTCCACCGTCGATGTCGGTGACGACGCCGCCATCGGTCACCTGAGCGGCGAAGGCAACGAAGCGCAGACCGTTGGTGGGATTCACGGTGATGGTTGGAGCACCGACGCGCAAGTCGAATGCGAGCGTGTTCTGGAGGTCGATGCAGGTGCTGAACGTGCCGACGTTTCCGAGCGCGAGTGAGACGACGTTCGATGCGCTGGCTTCGCTGACCACCACTTCGACGCGCATCGGTATTTCCAGACATCGGCGCATCGCGACCCACGCCTGATTTCCGCGCGCGGCGAGAGCGCTGCCGGTGTGCGCGAAGTCGAGGACGACGTTGGTGCCGGTCATGGCGAAGTGGTTGTTGGTGATGCGGTTGCCGCCGCCGCTATAGGAATCCGGAGCGAAGAACATTCCCAAGTCGGTCTCGGCGATGAGCGCGCGATCGAACGGAGAGTCGAACGAGCGCATCGGAGGGAAGGGCACGCCCTGCGCCGCGGCGAGCGCGTCCATGCGGTTGGATGCGGCGGTGTCGAGGGCCCACGTGCCGCCGTCGAAGCGGCGCACGGCGAAGTGTCGCGGGGTTTCTCCGGGTGGAACTTCACCGAACTGGCGGTAGGCCACGGAGAGGCTCGTCGCGCTCGTCGTGATGTCGGGGCCGAAGGGGGTCGGTGCGCCGAAGCGGCCGCCGCCGTCCATGATGGGGGAAATCTCGAGCCACGTTCCGGGATCGAACGGTGCTCCCGCGTCGAAGCCTGCGTCCTGGGTTCCGGCATCGAGACCGGCGTCGACGTCACCCGCGTCTTGCGGGCCTGCGTCAGCGCCGGCGTCGGTGAGGCCTGCGTCGTCTCCGGCGTCGGGGAGAATTCCGGCGTCATCGGTGCAGCGGCCTGCGTCGACGCACGCGCGGTATTTGGCGTCGAAGTCGACGCACGACGTGAAGGCGAGACAGCTGATCAGGAGAAGACGCTTCACCACGCGCCCCCGATGCCGAGCTGCGCGCCGCCTTGCGTGGGCGAGACCGAGACCGTCGCGCCGCTCCACGGAGACCACGCCAACAGCACGCCCGCGAGCACGGCGACGCCGGCTCCGATGCCGAAGCCGATGGCCAGTGACTGGAAGTCTCTGCCGGCGTCGCGTGCCTGGGCGCCCTCGTACAGCGTCAGGCAGCACGGCCCCTTCGGGTCCAGGAGCTTGCTTTGCGCGTCGGCAGCGAGCGCGAAACCGAGGGACCCGACAGCGGCGGCGACGCCGAGACCCGTGACGACGAAGCCGACCCCGCGTGTGGATACGCCTGTGCGTGGCTCGGGGTTGAGTTGGCTGGCGAGGACGCGCGCGAGCTCGTCGAGTTTTTCGAGGAACGCCGAATCGGAGTTGGCGCGCACGGAGTGGGAGGCGAGCCGTTTTCCGCTCCCTGATTCGAGGACGCGCACGTCGGCGATGAGGATGCCGTCGAGGCGCGCGATGGAGCCGAGGAGAATGCTGCCCACGCCGAGCGCATTGGCGAGCTCGATGGCGCAGCTGCTCTCGCTGCAACCGACGAGTTGTTTCTGGCGTTCGACGCCGAGCAACGCGGCGACGTCGCGGCCGCTCATGACCTTGAGGCCCTGGCTGGCGAGCTGCTCGATGAGGTGGTCTTCGAAGAACGCCACGCGCTCCGAAGGGACGTCGACCGGCGTGAGCCCGGGAACTCCGAGCGTGGGAACTGCGGCGAGAACGAGGAGCGCCAACGACCCGGGCATGGGCGCAGACTACCGCTCGGCAGCGAGCGCGCACGAAGCGTTCAGCGGCACGTGCCAGTTGGGTTTCGGAGCAGAGAGATGACGTTCTCCAGCGCGCAGCGGATCGCGCGAGCGCGTGGGCACGCCGAGGTTTTCTCACTCACCCTGTCCATCTCGCAGGAGGGGATCATCGCGCCGAGCGCCGACGGATCAACGCGACGAGCAGGATCAGGTGCGCGAGGAGATCGGATTGCGCGCAGCCGCAGCCACCTGCGACTCCTTCTCCGCCGCCACCAGTCGCACCGCCACCCGTCGCAGCGCCGCCGCCACCGCCCATCGCGGAGCCGCCGCCCATCGCGGAGCCGCCGCCCATCGCAGAACCACCGCCCGTCGCAGCACCACCGCCTGTTGCGGATCCACCGCCTGTTGCGGCACCACCGCCGGTCGCGGCACCACCGCCCGTCGGAGCACCACCGCCTGTTGCGGATCCACCGCCTGTTGCGGCACCACCGCCGGTCGCAGCACCACCGCCGGTCGCAGCACCACCGCCAGTCGCAACACCGCCGCCAGTCGCAGCGCCACCACCTGTTGCGCCTCCTCCGCCGCCGGTTGATCCGCCGCCACCGCCGACGGGCACGCTGCCGAACTCGAACGCGCCGAGGTCGATCGCACCGCTCATCGCGCGCGTCGTCGCAGCGCCCGGGGTCAATATCCGCAGCGGAGGCTCGAAGTTCACCGCGGTCAACGGACTCGGAAACACCGCTCCCATCGGAGACGGCTGCGACGCAGTGCCCGCGTTGATCAACGGACTCCCCATCACCGGGCGCGGATCATTCATCAGCGACGTCACCATCGCGCTCGCGCCGGTCACCGTTCCCGTCCACTCAGCCGGAATGTTCGTCGTCCCCGTCTGCACGAAGTTGTTCGTTCCCGAGACCCGCCGCGTGCCACCAACCCACGTGAACTCGCCCACCGCCGCGCGCATCGCATTTGGCGCTCCGGTGCCGCCGTTCACGATGACGTTGTTGTGCATCTCGACGCTCTCCAACTCGTCGAAGAGCCGGAACACCGCGCTGCTGCCCGTCGCGGTGATGATGGTGTTGTTCACGAAGCGATAGCGGCCCTTCGACCAACCCGTCGCGTCGCCGCCGATGCGCGTCACGAAGCCGGTGCCGACCTTTCGCAGCACGTTGCCGACCACATCCGAATCTTCGCGCGCGGTGTCGATGGTCCAGGTGCTCGCCGCGCCGTTGGGGTCGGGGCCGATGAGCTCGAGCTCGTGGTACAGCGCGCCCTCGATCCAGTTGAAATAGAGCTCATTTCGCTCGGACCGCGACTTCACGTTGTTGCCGCCGTTCGCGTCGTGCAGGTAGCAGTACTGCATGCGGAACACCGAGCCGGGATGCGCGACCTCGTCCGTCGCCATGTACACTTGGTGCTGCGAGGTGCCGTTTCCCGTGCGGTACACCTCGACGTACTCCATCAACAGCGAGCCGGAGCCTTGATCAGCCCCGAGCACGCCATGCGCCGCGCAGTCGTGCACCACCGAGTCGCGCAGCGTGAGCCGATGCCCGTGGTGGTAAAAACAGCGAAACGTTCCGCCCGTCAGCTCGAAGCCCTCGACGATGACGTCGTTCGCCTCGACCTCGAGCGTGTTCGTGCCGCCCATCAGGCGCGGGCGGTTTCCGTTCACGCGCAGACCCACGATGCGAATCGGCAGCGCCTGCGTGCCTGAGCGCGTCCACCGCACGGCGCTGTACGTCGCGTCGCCGTCGACCTCGATGACGTCGCCCGGCATCACCATGCTCTGATTCACGCCGCTCAGCTGCGTGATGGTGCGCGTCGGGCCGACCTGAATCGTCGCTCCGAGGGCGAGGGTGATCAGGAGTGCGTGCATGCGCGCAGTCTCTCACTACGCTTCGCCGTCGTGCAGACGCTGCGAGGTGAAGTTCGCGATGCCGTCGACGCTCCGGTTGCCTGATTCGCCGGCGGGCGGTGGCGCCGAGTTCGTGGTGTCTGAGCGAACTGTTCTGAGTTGACGAAGTAGGTGGAAACCAATTCGCACGAACGCGAGGGGCTCGCGTGCTTCTCGGCACGGCGACCGCACTGATCAGTTCACTTCGACCTCACTGCTGTTCCGGCGGCTTCGTCCACATCGTGACGGTCGCGACGAAGACTTTCGGCGGGCCCATCTGAGGCGGCGGAGGAATTTCGTTGTCGTTCTCATCGACCAT
>JAEUJS010000085.1 GCA_016792935.1 Archangium sp.
ACCGCGATGGGTGGCGGCTCCGCGATGGGCGGCGGCACCGCGATGGGTGGCGGCACCGCGATGGGTGGCGGCTCCGCGATGGGCGGCGGCACCGCGATGGGTGGCGGCACCGCGATGGGTGGCGGCACCGCGATGGGCGGCGGCACCGCGACGACGACCTTCCGCATCAACAACGGGACGAGCTTCCCGCTGATGTCCGTCGTCATCGACGGCGTCGAGCGCATTCCGACGCCGTGTATTGGCTACAACCCGGGCACGTACTTCGAGGTCCAGGTCGCGGCGAACGTCTCGCACACGTGGACCGCGGCGAACGGCGGCGTGAGCAACAACACGACGTGTCCGGAGATTGTCCACGAGACGTTCGGCGCGACGTTCAACCAGCCCGCGGTGCTGTACCAACAGACCATCACCAACGGTCCGTTCGAGCGTTACGTGAACGACGCGCGCGGCTACACGTACTCGTGTTGGGAAGGCATCTACAGCGACACGCAGAACAACACGCGCATCGCTCGCCTGCGCCTCAACAACGGCGGCTCGTGGAGGTTCCAGGAGACGTACAACATCGGTGGCGGCGTCGCGCGCGCGTTCCAGGGAACGTCGTGGCCCGAGCAGACGCGCACCCTCGACTTCCAGTTCACCTACCGCATCACCAACGCGACGGGCTTCTGGAACGCGCGCTACGCACATGGCGCCGGGGCGAACTACATCTCGAACGCGTGCACCAACGCCACGTGCACCGCCGAGTACCAGTACACCCGGCAGACGAACGCGCAGGGCCTGCCCATCAACTGCCCGCCATAATCTGCGCGCCCGGCACTTGAATCGCTGTCGAGCGTGAATTGATTCGCGAATTCGCGCACGGCTCCACGTCACTTCGCGGGGCTGCGCGTGGCCCTCGCGCTGCAAGGCACGCCTTCGAGAAAGCGAGGCGAGTCATGGAAACGCGATTCCCGATGACGACGGGCCTGATGGTGAAGCTGGTGACGGCGATGACGTTGGTCATCACCTTCGTGCTGCTGCCAGTGCAGAGCGCGGTGATGTGGCACTTCACTCCGGTCGGTCCGTGGCGCTGGTTTCTGCTCGGGGTCTTCGCGCTGACGTTCGGCGCGTTGGCCTTCACTTTCCTGCTGGCGCCGCGCGCGGTGCGGCTGTCGGGTGGGCGACTGGTCGTGGAGCGCTGGCTGTGGAGCGACTTCGCGGTGCCGCTGCGCACGCTCACGTCGGTGGAAGAAGGACCGCAGCTCAAGCTCATCACCGGTGACGTCAGGCGCGTCGCGGGCAACGGTGGGCTGATGGGCTTCACCGGACTCTTCCACGTGCGCAACGTCGGCGTGGTGCGGTGCTGGGCGACGCAGCTCGAGCGGCCGACGGTGTTGGTGCGACGCACGGAGGGGCGGCCGCTGTTGCTGGGCGTGGATGACGCAAGTGCGCTGATGAATGCGCTGCGACGAAATGGAGTGAGCTCTCTCTCTCCCTGACCCTCTCCCCGCGGGAGAGGGAATTCCTCGTCACGCCATCAGGAGCTTCAGCTCGCGCGCGAGCGTGTCGATGGAATACGGCTTCGACAAGAAGCTGCGCACGCCGAGCGCGAGCAGTTCCTGCACGTCGTCGTTCATCGTGAAGCCCGACATGAGCAACACGCGCACGTCGGGAGCGACGCCGCGCAGCGCGAGATACGTCGCGCGTCCGCTCATGCCGGGCATCACGAGGTCGAGCACCACGGCGCCGATGCGCGCGCCGTGTTTCTTGCGCAGCTCGACCGCCGCTTCACCACTCGCCGCTTCGATGACGTCGTAGCCGAGGGTGCGAATCGCTCCACCGAGGGCACGGCGCACGAGCTGATCGTCATCGACCACCATCACCGTGCCGCGCCCATCGAGCGCCGCGCGTGGAGGCGGCGTCTTCTCGGCCATCGGCAGGCCCTTCGCCGCGGGGAGGTAGACGCGCATCGTGGTGCCGCGACCGTCGATGCCGGGGCCCAGCTCGATGGCGCCCTGGTGTGACTCGACGATGCCGAGCACGGTGGCGAGACCCAGGCCGGTGCCGCGGTCGGGACCCCGTTCCTTCGTCGTGAAGTACGGCTCGAAGACGCGATCGCGATCGTTCGGTGCGATGCCGGGCCCATCGTCGGCGACCTCGAAGATGACCACCTGACCGGGAGCGATGGCGCCCGTCGCTCCCGACGGCGGCGCGGAGAGCTCGCTGGTGTGCGTCGAGACCGAGACGCGACCGACTCCGGCCACCGCGTCACGCGCGTTCACCACGAGGTTCATCACCACCTGCTCGAGCTGCGCCTGGTCTCCGACGACCACACCACCCGCGCGCGCATCGAGACGGAACTCGAGCTGCAGTCCGGCGATGGTGCGCTGGAGCAGCTCGCGCATGTTGCCGATGACCTCGTTGAGCGACACCGGCGCCGCGCGGTGTTTGCCCATGCGCGCGAAGCCCAGCAGCGAACGCGTCAACGTGCCGGCGCGCTCGGTGATGTTGTCGATGAGCTCGAGGTCGCCCCTCACGCGCGGGTCCTGCTCCTTCGCCGCGAGCTCGTTGGCGACCAGCTTGATGCCGAAGATGAGGTTGTTGAAGTCGTGCGCCACGCCGCCGGCGAGCGTGCCGATGCTCTCGAGGCGACGGCTGCGCTGCTCGCGCTCGTGGTTCCGTTCGCGCTCTTCGGCGAGCTCGACCTCGCGCGTGATGTCGAAGAACGCGATGACGACGTGCGTGATGGCGCCGCTCGCGTCGGTGACCGGTCGCGCGAACGCGCGCACGTGAATCTTCGTGCGGTCGGGCCGGTGAATTCGCAGGTCGTCCACCACCACGACCTGTTTCTCGGCGAGCGCGCGCACGAAGGGCAGGCGGTCTTCGGGGTACGGCTTTCCGTCGCGCGTGAAGATGCCGTAGGGCTCCGAATATCCGCCGACGGTGGCCTCGCTGATTCCGCCCGTGCCCATCAACGTCGCGAACATGCGGTTCGCGTAGACGAACTCTCCGCCCGGAGCGCGCGCCACCCAGATTCCGACCGGCAAATCATCAGCCAATGCAGA